>CAJZIB010000034.1 GCA_916049555.1 uncultured Candidatus Saccharibacteria bacterium
GTTAAAATATTATCATGTTTATGCTAATTTGTCAACACATAAAACCTACATATTTTGCTATTTGTCAAATATACTTACCCTATACATCAACATACTTGCCATTTACGTCAACATATATAAAAAGAAGCCTGGACTCGGCTTCTTTTTATTCTCTTAGGCTTAATTCTTACCCTATCATGCGCAACATTTTAAGTTTTCTACGCAGCCTTCTCTAATGAGATCGTCACATTTTCTCCATTCACTTTTACGATCTCGTCATAGGCAAAGTTCCCATCTTCAACAAGTTCAACTGCTAGAACTTCATTTTTCAGAGTCTCTTGCCACTCAGGCTCGACCTCAATATTCAGTGATAACTTAATTCTATCGTCAACCTCAAGTCCAGCCTTCTTTCTAGCAGCCTGTACAAAACGAATTAATTCACGCACAAATCCTTCTGCCCGAAGCTCTGGCGTCAACGTTTTATCAAGCCACGTCTCATCACCGTTTTCAACCGTCTTTACGTTCACCTCCTCGGCGATAATCTTCTCATAAAATTCACCAAGACTTTCGCCCTTGTAGACAAACTTAGCTAGTGGTTGCCTGACCTTAATCTGATCCTCAGACTCGCTTCGCTGCATTCTCAATGCCAAACCTTCTGTAATTATCTCGCGAGTACGAGCCATCTTATCAAGTACTTCCAGATTAATTTCGCCCGCTTCTGGCCAATCAAGTAGATGCACAGATTCAACCATCGTAGAATCAACTCCAGCTCCAGTCATCTTCTGATATAACTCTTCTGCAAGAAATGGCGTAAATGGTGCCAAGATTTTTGCCAAATACACTAAGACATAATATAAAGTCGAATAAGCCGCATTCTTGTCATTATCGTCTTCCGACTTCCAGAAACGCCTCCTTGATCTCCTAACAAACCAGTTTGAAAGATCATCAATAAAGGCCAATACCTCAGATAAGGCCCCTGGAATATTATATTCTTCCATTCCAGCCGTAATCTGATTCCGCAAAACATAAACCTTCGAAACCAGCCAAATATCTAGTGGATTCTCTAATTTTGATACACTAATTGCCTGATTTGAATCAAAACCGTCAACCGAAGCATACATTGTAAAGAAATCATATACATTCCAAATCATCGACAGTTTTCGTGCTACATCAGATACGTCCTTATCGATCAGAGCGAAATCCTCACCGGCAAGTACTGGCGATGAAAGCATCAAGAATCTCAAAGCGTCTGCCGAGTATTTGTCCATCAATTCGTTCGGATCAGTATAATTCCCCAGTGATTTCGACATCTTGCGACCATCATTTCCGGCCACTGTTCCTGTCGTAATTACATTCTTAAAAGCATTATGACCGAACAAGGCGGTATTAATTACATGAACATAGTAGAACCAAGCACGCACCTGCCCCACGTATTCCACAATAAAATCAGCTGGGTAGTTTTTCTCAAACTTCTCTTTATTTTCAAATGGGTAATGCAATTGCGCAAATGGCATCGAACCAGATTCAAACCAACAATCAAGCACTTTATCAATTCGCTTAAAATGCTCACCATCAATGTCAAACTCAATCTCATCCACCCAAGGACGATGGTAATCCTCAAGCCTCACCCCAGAGAGTTCATATAACTCATCGTAGGAACCAACTACCTTCACTGTACCCTTGTCACCCTTCCAGACCGGCATCGCAGTCGCCCAAAAACGATCACGCGATAAATTCCAATCCGGTGCTGCTTCTATATTTTTCTCGAATCGACCATGCTTTAAGTATTCTGGGAACCAGTTAATATTCTCATTTTCCTCAATCAGCTTTGGCTTCATATCTTTAACTGCAAAAAACCAGCTAGGAAAAGCTCGATATATGATCCTCTGTTTTGAACGAGGGTTAAATGGATATTCGTGTTTAATATACTCGATCTTAAACACAATACCCTTCTCCTCTAGAATCTTAGCAATAAACTTATTAGCTGACCAAATCTCAATTCCAGATTCATCAGTATCGCGCACCCCCAGGTTATTCAACCACTTCTTGGCATTTTCTAAGTAATAACCGCTTTCGTCTAGCAAATCGATAAAATCAATATCCTGATCCAGACTCAACTGATAATCCATTTCACCATAAGCCGGAGCAATGTGCACGATTCCTGTACCTTCCGTGCTGGAAACAAAATCTGCCGCCACGACCTTATATGTATTTTTCTTGCACTCAGACTTCTCAAAATTGCGCATTAGAGGCTCATATTCTAAACCAACTAGACCTTTACCAGAAAGCGTCATCAGATCTGGCACGTCACCCAATACTTTTGCAGCCAAACTGGAAGCTAAAATTAACCTTTCATCCCCTACTGAGTACATTTTGTACTCAAGCTCTTCATTGATTGCTAGACATAAATTCGCTGGCAAAGTCCAAGGTGTAGTAGTCCAAGCGAGCAACTTGGCCCCCTTCAGCTTCCCCTCACTTACAATTTCAAACTTTACATACGCCGAAGGATCAGTTACGGTCTGATAGGCATCATTATCCATATTGACTTCCATCTTTGAGACCGGTGTTGAGAATTTCGTATCATACATCAAAACCTTACGTCCTTCATAGATTTTTCCCTGTTCATAGAGCGTCTTAAAAGCCCACCAGACCGACTCCATGAAGTTTTTATCCATGGTACGATAAGCACCGCGAAAATCCACCCAACGGCCCACACGTTCGATCACACCTTCCCAGGCCTCAGAATTTGAAACCATCGATTCACGCGCCTTAGTAATATAAGTCGCTAGTGGCCACTTTGTACCAATCTCACGGCGGTCCTGAATCCCCAACTGTTTTTCAACAAAGTTTTCTGCTGGCAAACCATGACAATCCCACCCCCAGCGACGCTCAATTCTCTTCCCGCACATAGTCCAAAAGCGAGGCACTGCATCCTTCACAATTGAAGAAAGTAAAGTACCGTGATGTGGCAAACCCGTAATAAATGGAGGTCCATCATAAAAAACATATGAGTTGTTTATATCACGTTGCTCAATCGACTTCTCAAAAACTCGATTCTTCTTCCAAAATTCTACGATTGCCTTCTCGTATTCACCCGCTCTTCGTCTTGTATTTGCTTGATATTTCATAATTTTTCCTCCGTTTCGTCGGTAATTTGTTGTCTTTCTCTCATGATTCCATTAGGTTCTATCATCGTTGTTCGTATAATCTCATCCCTGAATAATTCATATATATTTATTCCGGCTTTTTTATCAAAGTACTGCTTTAGGTTATATAGCGCCCGCACATGATCTGTTGCGCTACGAATCCTGTGTCGACTCAAAATCTCACAAAAACGATCCGACACCGTCATAATCCCCGAATTATGTCCCATATTATCCGCAAGCTGTATTAGAAGATCAATATCGGTGAGTTCAGCAGTTTGCATGTAATCCTGAGTAAATTTTGTACTCGCCTCATCTATCTCTTCCCAGAACTCTGTTCGATCAATTTTATGATAATCATAATAAGTATGAGTCATCGAAATCTGTGCTGGAATCTCCAGCCCCACACTCTTTAAAAATTCATATCCGATAATTGGGTGCCTAAGTCCTGGATTTTCTTCCAAAGTTCGGCCAATATCATGCAAAAGTCCTGCCGCATAAGCCTCATCCACGTTAATTTCACTAGGTAATTTCAGATATTCTTCCTGATATTTATTTACCGCCATGGCCACCGCCTCCGCGATCTTCGCCACATTCCTTGAATGTTTTTCCCAAGACACAGAAAAACCAGGCCAATTTCTCGCCTCCAAAAAAATCATTAGAGCTTTCTCCCTGGTTTCCATCCCCTCTATTATACAATACTTTTACACGCTACGTAACACGTAACTCACTTGATCAAATTGTGGCAAAGGTGAACCGCTCCATTTTTTGACCACTTCACCCCCAGCTCCGAGTACCACCACACACGGATATTGCATAATATCTCTTGCCGATGCAAAGATCTCACCTTCAATCGTTTCTGGATCTACTATCTCCACCGTCTGACCAGTCTCTCGGCTAAATTCCACTCGCCATTCATCTGCCTCTCGAAAATACTCCGATTGTCTCTTGACTACAACTACAATTCTCATTAATCCTCCCGTTTTTCTCTCTGTTGTCTAATGATTCGCTCAAATTCATCTAGGGTTTTAAACTGCAAAAACACACTTGCAAAGCGTACATAGGCCACTTCATTTGTTTTTGCTAGAACATCAAGAATTGCCTGTCCAATTTCTTTTGAATAAACCACATCTCGCCCCAAAGAATAGACTTTTTCAACTACCTTATTCACTACATCTTCAATCTCAAGCTCTGATTGGAAAAATTTCCCCACACTACGATTTACCGCCGTGTGTAGCTTATCTCGGTCAAATGACTCACGATTTCCACTTCGTTTCATTACCGAAAGTGGTGGCATCTCAATACGCTCGTAGGTAGTAAAACGACGACCATCCGCCGTAACTCGGCGACGACGTATCATCAGACCATCTGGAGTCTCGCGACTTTCAAGTACTTTACTATCTCCAATTTTTACACCAACTTGCATTTTTACCTCCACCAGTTTTATATCACCGTCAGTCTTAAATAGATATGGTCAGATTACTCCGACCATATTTCTTATTTCTTCCCGCGTAGTTTAGCTCTTAATGAAGGCGGAACTTCAAGATCCTCTTCATCGTCTTGCTTGCCAATCCTATCCCAAATGTTTTCTTTTGGTGCAGCTGCAAATTCCTCTGCCGTTGTCTGTTCGTTTACATTCTGTGTAGAGCTTGGCACATTCTCAACAACTTGTTGGTTTCTTAAGCTTTCAACACGAGACAAGGCCTCGTCGGTTCGTTTCTGCTCTTCCTCTTCTGCGCGTTTCTTGCGGTAAACATCAGAGTCAAATCCAGTTGCAACCACGGTGATTACAATCTCATCCTGAAGCTCTGGGCGAATTGAGGCACCAAAGATAATGTTAGCATCTGGAGAAACTGCACCAGTAATCTCTTCGGCAGCTTCCTGGATTTCAGACATAGACATATCATATCCACCAGCCACTGAGAAGAGCACACCGCGAGCCCCATCAATCTTAACTTCAATAAGTGGAGACTCAATAGCCTGTTGTGCAGCTAATTTTGCACGATTTTCACCAGAAGCACGACCAATACCCATAAGAGCAGAGCCAGCATCTTTCATAATTGCCTTCACGTCGGCAAAGTCGAGGTTAATCAATGCGTGTTCAGTAATTAATTCAGAAATACCCTGAACACCCTGACGAAGGACATCATCAGCAATCTTGAAAGTCTCAAGTAGTGGAGTTCTTGGATCAATTGTCTGGAGCAAACGGTCGTTAGGAATTGTAATTAAAGCGTCCACCGCTCCTGTCATCTCATCAATGGCCTTATCGGCATTACGTTTCCTTTGTGCGCCCTCAAAAGTAAATGGGCGAGTTACTACACCAACGGTTAAAATACCCTGGTCTTTTGCTTCCTTAGCTACGATTGGACCAGCGCCTGAACCAGTTCCACCACCAGCACCAAGAGTAATAAAGACCATGTCAGCACCCTTGAGCGACTCCTTGATATTCTCGCGGCTTTCTTCAGCAGCAGACTGACCCTTCTCAGGATCACCACCAGCACCCAATCCCTTACCAATATGTACTTTTGTATCAGCATTTGAGTGGTGTAATGCTTGTGCATCGGTATTGATTGCAATAAATTCCACACCAGAAAGACCAACCTCTTTCATACGGTTCACTGCAGATCCACCGGCACCACCAACCCCCACAACTTTAATGCTTGCTTTTGTCTCCACCTCTGTCGGTTTTATTTCAGGCATCTTTTTTCCTCACTATCTAACAAATAACTAATTCTAGTTTAGCACATTTTTAGATCTAGTTAAGTATTTATTTGAGAAAAGATTTATTTTTTTCTAAAAATATTGAAGATTGAAAAGAATCCGCCACCCTCAGACTCATGACCAGTTTCCCCGAGCATCATTCCGTCATCCATCATCATCAGTGCTAGACCTACTGCCGTTGCGTACTTTGGATTATCTACTAGATCATAGACTCCACTTAGCTTCACCTCAGAAGTTCCAATCCTTACGGCCATTCCGAGTAAATCTTTTACAAATTTATCCAAATTTCGCATCATTGCACCACCGCCAACGATTACTAATCCCTCAGGCAATTTCTGTGCATACCCAGCTGTTTTCAAAATCTTTTCAACTCGCTCAAAAATATCAATTAAACGCTCTCTTACAATCTGATTTACTTCATCCTTTGTGAAAGTCACCGTTTCGTCAGCAATCTTAGTCGTAATTTGACGATCGCTCTCTGGAAAATCCGCCGATACGTAGCGTAATTTTATCTCCTCCGCGATCGAAGGATTCACTGCTAAGCCAATAGCTAAATCATTTGTGATATTATTTGCGCCCGCATTTAGCACTTCATAATGCTGTAAAAATCCGTCCATAAATACCGCAACACTAGTCGTCGAGGCCCCAAAATCAACCAGTGCCACGCCATTCTCCTTCTGCTGTTCGGTCAACACTAGTCGTGCTGCTGCCATTGCAGTTGGTACGATCCTATCTGTTTCAATCCCCGCTTCACCTGTTAGTTTTCTTAAATTCACACAAGAAGGCGTCAATGCAGAAACCACACTTGCTTGCATCTCAAGCTTCATTCCATTCATTCCAAGCGGATCACGAATCCCAGATTGACCATCGACGGTATAATTCAATGGAATAATCGCCAACGCTTCCCTGTTATTTGGAATCACGCCAGCAAGTGAAATTTCACGAATCCTACCTAAATCATTATTCGAAATCGCCTCTCCCCCCATAATCGAAATCATCCCTTGAGTTTTTATCGCACCAACATGCGAACCATTTATCGAAGTATAAGCATTATCAAGAGATTTACCGCTAATTTTATCTATCTCAAGCATCGCTCTCTGTAAAGCCGGCACCGGTCCACTCAAATTTGTGATAACCCCCTTACTCATACCACCATTGTTTCTCACCTCAGCATTTGCAATCACTGAGATTTCACCTAAGTACTCAGAAAGTGCCACCGCACGAATGTATTGCGTGCCGACATCGATTCCTAACATAAAATGAGGCGACTGGTCATTCATATTTCGTATTATAACATAAACATTTTAAATTTTATATCGGTGTTATAATTCTTCCATGGATATGCAAAAAATTAATGCCATGCGCGAGGGTGGCAAAATCTTAGGTACCCTCCTCGCCGAACTCAAGGGTTATGTTAACGTTGGTATGACAAAACGCCAACTTGATGCCTGGGTTCGTCAAAAAATCACCGACGCTGGCGCCCACGTCTCCTATGATGACTTGCCAGAAAAATTTCCTGGCGCTATCTGTATCTCAGTTAATGACGAGCTAGTTCACGGGGCTCCAAATTCGGATTACGCCCTCCAAGATGGCGACAAGGTTTCCTTCGACCTTGTCATCGGCTATAAGGGATACCATACTGACGCCGCCTTTACTACCACAGTAGGTAAAGCTAATCCAGCTGTCAAGCAAATGATTAAAACCACTGAAAAAAGTCTTTGGGCTGGTATTCACACTATTGCCCCGGGTGTTCATCTTGGTGACATAGGCTATGCCGTCGAAACCGTCCTTCGCCGTGGTCATCTCGGAGTAATTGAAAATTATGTTGGACACTTCATTGGTAAATCTATGCACATGGAACCAGAGGTTCCAAACTATGGCAAACGTGGTCACGGTTACGTCTTAAAGCCAGGTGATACCCTCTGTATTGAACCGATGTCTTCCCTAGGTAAGCCATACAATCATATTAATAAGGAAAATGGCTGGGACGTCGTCTTATCTGATGGATCTATCGGCTGTCACTGCGAGCATACTATTCTCGTCACCGAAGATGGCTATGAAGTTCTTACCCTGCCAAACT
>CAJZIB010000035.1 GCA_916049555.1 uncultured Candidatus Saccharibacteria bacterium
ATACTGGATATGGTTAGTATCCTGATACTCGTCAATCAAAATATGTTCAAATCGATTCTGCCATTTCTCGCGAATTATCTTATTATTTTCAAATAGTTTGGTTACTTCAAGTAGGAGATCATCAAAATCGAGGGCGAAAGATTCCCGCTTGAGCTTTTCGTAACGAGCAAAAATTTTGGCAGTTTTCACCTGATTTGGATAATAAGCTTCTTCCTCATATTCCTCTGGAGTTTGACCGGTGTTTTTACAATGCGAAATAGTACTTTGTACTGATTTTGGACGGAGAGTTTTGTCGTCAATTTTCAAGTCCTTCATGGCTTGTTTAATTAGAGAAATTTGATCATCTGTATCATAGATCACGAAATTACGATCAAGCCCAGCGGCCTGGTATTCGATACGCAAGATCCGCACACAAATGCCGTGGAAGGTACCCATGTAAGGCATAAAATTACGAGGAGGATTAGTGAAGCCATCACTATCAATGTCGCGACCTAGTGTACCGTCAGTAGCAAGCATGGCGGCATTATCGGCGAAAACATCATCCTTAAAACTCGGGGTAAGACGAGCGTCGGAGCGAGCCTGCTGCAATAAACGCCAAAGACGATCGCGCATCTCTTTTGCTGCCTTATTGGTAAAGGTCACAGCCAACATCCGGTCGCCAGGAATTCCATGGGCGATGAGATTAGCGATGCGATGAGTTAAAGTTTTAGTTTTACCAGAGCCAGCCCCAGCTAAAATCAAAACTGGTCCAGCCAATGTTTCCACTGCTTCTTTTTGAGCAGGGTTGAGTCCCTCCGTAAAAATTTCCATGTGTTAATTATAACACTAATCCGCAAAGAGACTGAGCTGGTTGTAGGTGAGATCGATGTTGTGATTCGAAGCGGGCGCCTGAAGATTGAAGGCGACAAAAAAGAGGGAGAGGACGAGGCAGAAAATCGCGAGACGACCGCCGATACTGGTATAGAAAAAATAGCCAAAAATAAGCATGACGAGAAGGATGAGAATCGGCAGATTAATGATCAGAAAACGTACGACTGGATTATTTTGGCGGCCACTAGCTTTTGAAAAACTGATCGTAATGAGCTGATTGTAATAAACGTCGACAAGTGGAGTGAGAAAGGCTTCAAGAATGGCGGGATCGATGGTGAGGCGTTCGGCGATCATGAGCTGATCGATTTTGGCCGCAGCGGTATTTAAGATCTGAGTTTTGGGGCTTGCAAGTGTAGTTTGCGTTTCAAGATTAGAATCGAGATTAGACTCAGCGGCAAATCTGAGATCAAGGAATCGATTGAGTTGGCTTTCGGTGGTTTCTTGGCTAATGGTCTGATCGAGAATTTCTGAAAAATAATCGTTGAGATATTTGAGCTGCATAAAAACAACACCTTCTTTCAGGTTGTGTCTTGGATTTTGGCTCAGGATAGCTTGAAAAGAGTTTTTGAAAGATTCTGAAAAGTCTTCGGTTTTACTGGAGCCGCCATAGTATTTTTCAGTGGCGGCGCGACGCATATTTGAGACTAAGTTACTATAATAACCCTTTTTACTAGCTAGATATTTTTTGACGTAGGCAGCGTTCTGCTCGGTCTGATTAATTTGACATGAGATGCCAGCAAAAATTGCCATAATCAGCATAATACAGGTAAAAACAACTTTGGAAATTTTGATATCAGAGACGACTTCGTCAAAATTCTTGGTTTTTAGAAACTGTAGCATATGCTGATTATAGCATAAGTAATTAGATGCCTGAGAGTGGACGAATGTCGGCACCGAGATGATTGAGGCGCTTGGCAAAATTCTGATAACCACGATTAATGGAATAGACGTTGCGCAAGATAGAAACACCTGGGGCGGCTAGCATGGCGATTAGTACGACCACGGCTGGACGCAAAGCTGGAGGAGCAACGAGTTCGGCAGAATGCCAGTTGGTTGGCCCCTCAACGTAAACTCGATGAGCATCAAGTAACTCGATTTTCGCATTGAGGTTGGAGAGATAAGTTGAGTAGATTGCCCGATTTTCGAACACCCAGTCGTGAATCAAGGTGCGACCAGTTGCGGTGGCGGCGATCACACTAAAGAATGGAAGGTTGTCGATATTGAGGCCTGGGAAAGGCATCGGGTGAATCTTATCAGTTGGCGCGACAAGGTCGGCGCGATGGATTATTAGATCAACCAATCTAGTTTCGCCGTTATAGGATTTATATTCTTCAGAGCGGTCAATTTTGGCGTGCATAGAATGAAGTACTTCGAGTTCAATTTCAAGGAATTCGATAGGGGCACGGCTAATGGTAATTTCGGATTTGGTGACGAGAGCGGCCGCAATAAATGACATTGCCTCGATTGGGTCTTCACTTGGGTAATATTCAACATCTTCGTCAATCTTCTCAAGACCTTCAATCTCAAGAGTAGTGGAGCCGATGCCGTTGATTTTGACACCAAGTTTTTGTAGGAAGAAACAAACATCCTGGACCATGTAGTTTGGTGAAGCGCCAATGATGGTGGTTTTGCCTGGAAAGAGGGCAGCGGCCATTAAGACGTTTTCAGTCACAGTATCCCCGCGTTCGATCAGAACAATACGCTTGTTGTCTTGACTGTTTAGTTCGGCCTGATTAACGCTAGCTTCATAAAATCCAGCATTACATTTAGCATCGACTTCCAACCCAAAGGCGGAGAGAGCTTTGAGATGCGGATCAACCGTGCGAGTACCGAGAGAACAACCGCCAGCATATGGAAGCTTGAAATTTTCATAGCGATGAAGGAGTGGACCGAGGAACATGATGATGGAGCGAGTTTTTCTGGCAGCATCAAGGTCAAGTTCATCCATTTTTAATTCGCGTGGTGTGATAATTTCAAGATCTTTACGGCGGTTAAACCAACGACATTTAACGCCAATCGACTCTAGAACTTCAATAATGCGGAAGACTTCTTCAATACGTGCTACATGATGCAAAACGGTACGACCGCGGTTTAAGAGGCTCGCGCAAAGCAGGCCAACAGCAGCGTTTTTTGAAGTATTGATAGTGATGGTGCCACTCAAAGTGCGGCCGCCATTGACACGAAAAGACTGTGAGGAGGAGTCGTTAATAGAGAGGATTTGACCACCAAGCGCGGTGGAGACTTTTTTGATCATTTCAAGCGAAGTGTTTTGATCGCCTTTCTCAATACGATGAATCGCGGACTGTGAAGTGCCAAGCATATTTGCAAGCTGAGCCTGAGTGAGTCCTTTTTCTTTGCGCATTGTCGCAACAACGGAGCCAATTTCCTCCTGATAGGTGCGTGTTTTTGCCATAATCCTCCTTATTTTTTATTCATCTGGTGATATATTCAAAACGAAATATCTTAACAACAAAAAGCGTGGTTTACCCTAGATTATTTAGCTTTTTTGTAGCCTGTGACGACGTTATTGGCGTGCACCCAACCTTCAACGGATCCACCATCCAGGTATTCACCGGTGGTTGGAGCGACACGCATCACGCCACCCTCGTTGATGTATTCATCGATTGGGTCGGTGACGAGATACTCTTGATCAAGTGGGCCAAAGTCGTGGGATTTAACGTAATTAACAATGCGACGGAGTAGGTCTTTTGACATAATGTATTTACTAACATTAATCATGTTGGATGGAGCTTCTTCCACGCTTGGTTTTTCAACTACGCCGGTCAATTTGCCGTTTTTGATACTGAGAACACCGTATTTATCGACTTTTTCCTTTGGGATTTCGACGCCCAAAATAGCAGATTCGTCGGCATTTTGTAGAGAGTGAATTAGAGATTCTGCGGCGGATTCACCATCTGGATTCCAGACAAAATCATCGCCCATAAAGACTAAGACTGGTTCGTCAATATTATATTCTTCAACCACAAGAGCAATTGGCACTGCGGTACCATAACGACCGGCTGGATCCTGAGTGGTGTAATGAATTTTGACGTGATCTGGCAAAGTTTTGGCGAGTGCGAGACGATCAGCTTTGCCGCGCTCGACTAGATAGTCATTGAGGGCGTGATTATCACGATAGAACTCCTGCACCTGGCAAGGCTCGACGTTGCTAATGACCATATAGATGTCGGTAATACCGGCCTTAATTAACTCTTGTACCGAATAATCAACAAGCGGACGGTTGCCGACAGGAAGCATTGATTTTTCAATAATTTTCGTAATTGGAAGGCGACGAGTGCCCCAACCAGCTACTGGAATGATTGCTTTCGTAATCTTTTGCATAATAGCTCCTTTATTTCCCACCAAAAAATTGTCATTTTTCTACACAGATTATATCACAGGTGGTATATTTTTCTAGACGTTTTTTGAAGAAACATCTCTGGTTTTTACTAAATTAGTGGTTGACGCCAGGATTCTGGAAGATTTGAAATACCGAATAGTTTAGCGATAGTTGGAGCGACATTGGAAAGGCCGGCATCCTCTAGCTGTTTTGGCTGATAGAGCTCTGCATTTTTCGTATTATCATAAAACCAGCATGGAACAGGATTGGTCGTGTGGGAAGTTTTTGGCTTCTTAGTAACCGGATCTGACACCTCTTCGGCATTACCGTGATCTGCTGTGATAATCATCATACCACCAAGCTCGTCGGTTTTCTTGGCTAGGCGCGCCAGCTGAATATCAATGGCCTCCATAGCAGTGATGGTTGGTTCAAGTTCGCCAAAGTGACCGACCATATCACCACCTGCATAATTTATGCGCATAAATTGATACTTTGGTTTGCCAACTTCGTTCACTTCGGACATTTTTTCAAGAACAGCGTCAGTGATCTCCGCAGCCTTCATCCATGGACGTTCATTAAACGGCTGAGTATCAGATTTGATTTCAATAAAATCCTCACCTTCCGCCTTGTCATAACTGTTACCATTGAAATAGTAGGTGATGTGACCAAACTTTACAGTTTCGGCAACCGCAAGTTGGTTGATATGATGTACTGATAGAAGTTGATTGAGTGGATTTTTGATAGTGATTGGGGTGACGAGACAGTGTTCTGGAATATGCAGATCAGAATCATATTCGGTCATGCCGGCAAAAAAGACATTGAGTGGACGATTGTTTTCGGTGCCACGATCGAAGCCATGAAAATCCTGCTCGGTGAAAGCTTTGGCGGTTTCGATGGCGCGATCAGCACGGAAGCTGTAGAAGATAAAACTGTCGCCATCCCGGACTAGACCGACTGGGCGAGTAGGATCAGCCTGACCATCAGCACCTGGCTCAGTGATCACAAAACTTGGGAAATACTGATCTTGCAAGCCTGGACTAAGTTTTCGATTTTCTTCAATAGCCTGCATGGCAGAGGTAAAATATTGATCTGCTTTACCATAGACCATGGCATTCCAACCAGTTTTGACAATACTCCAATCAGCTTCGTAGCGATCGGCAAGAAAGAGCATGCGGCCGCCGCCACAAGCGATACGATAATCAAGCGGAAATTCTGCCTGTTTTTTGAGCTCATCAATTTTATCTTCGAGAAGCTTGACAAAAGTGTCGGCAGATTGAGGCGGAACGTCGCGGCCATCTAAGATAAGGTGAATACGGATTTTTGTAATTCCCTCATTCTTGGCCTGTTCGAGCATTTTAAGTAGTTGATCAAGAGAACTATGTACGCCACCATCAGAGAAGATGCCGGAAAAATGTAAGGTGGAGTTATGATTTTTGACATTTTCGATGGCACCGCGCCAAGCCTCAGTTTGCCAGATCGCGCCAGTCTTAAAGTCGTCTTCGATTTTAGCGATACCCTGTTTGATGATTTGCCCAGCACCGAGCGCATTATGTCCAACCTCAGAGTTTCCCATCTGTCCCTTTAGAATACCTACTGCCTCCCCCGAGGCCTCTAAAGAAACCCATGGATATTTTTCAAAAAGTTGATCAATAAATTCGGAATGTGATTGTAAAACGGCGTTACCATATTCATCATCCCTGAGGCCGACGCCATCAAGCACAACGAGAGTAATTGGACCGTCATAGTGTAAATTATTCATGGGATTAGTATAGCATAAGAGTGTTACAGTAAAAGATTCTGAACGATGCAAGAGTCAATAATAGATTGTCGAAATGACTAAAATTTCATAATTTCACATTTATTGACATCAATGCCGATATTCCGATAAAGGCTAGCAAAGTCGGTTGAGATGACATCCTGTGGTTTAAAGCCGAGCTTACTAGTGACCTCATAAATATCCTCTTCTTTTTCAACCTCTATTTCTAGTAAGTAGCCGAGCTTTGGCCAGTGATCAATGGAGAGCTTGGCGCCATGATATTCATATTCATCACGGGTATTTTCTTGATAAGAACGGTGCTTAATACCTGTATTTTCTAAGATCTTTAAAGTAGTTTCAAAATCTGAAACTTCGACTTCCCACTCCTCAGTACCGGAGAAAGAATCATTGCTAATTTCTTTGAAGGTGAGGGTAGTCTTATTACCATCAGTGCGCAGTCGCAGCCAACGATGAGGGGCGCCGATGGCTGGATCAAAAACGTAACGTCGAAAATTGTAGAAGCCAAGTGGTTTAGCACCGATGGCAAGAAGTTTAGCTTTTACCTCTTCCGGATTAATATTTGGGATTCTACCTTCAATTTCAATGGCCATATTTTCCTCTTTCATTTACAATGCTATTCTAATTTTACTCTATTTTTATTTTATTTATAGTTCTACAATCTTATAAAATAAACGCTGTAAAAGAGTGTGATAAAATATCTCTCAATCCATGCGGTGTGCTATAATCTGTACAGGCCCGAGTGGCGAAACTGGCAGACGCGCTAGCTTCAGGTGCTAGTCTAGTTCCTAGGTGCAGGTTCAAGTCCTGTCTCGGGCACCAAAATACAGATTTTTTCGAAATTGTCGCTTGAAAAGAGTGGCTTTTTTATTCACACTTCTTAATTTCTACCACAGGAGAAAAAATTTTCCTGCTCCTTTCGGGTAGTGTTTTTTAGCTTAAATTAGAGGCATTTAGATAATCGTGAAGATTTTAGAACCGATGAAGATTTTGCTTCAGTCAATAATTTTGATACGTAGGCCGATTTCAGGGTTTTGTATTTTTTGCGATCAAAATTAGCTTCTTTTGCAAATTCGTATTTTTTCTTTAGATATTCTTGTGCTTTTTCTGGATTATTTTTAAGAAAGTCACGTAAAATAATAAAATTCTCATAAGATTCTTCCTTAATAGGACAAATATGAACATGAAAATCCCCCTCACCAGTTTCTTCTTTAGTATTTGCTAAGAAAATTCGGTCCTCATGATTGTCAGATCCTTCAAAATATCCATTTTTTGTTAAAATATTTTTTACAGAAATCATATCTTTGCGTTTTGGAACTCCGATAAGAATATCGATTATATTTTTGCCACCAATAAAAACGGCACTACTACCGACGTGTTCAATTTTTATATCAATAGGCAAAAGTTTAGACAAGCGACATTTCTCTTGCGTAAAACGCTCGATAAGTTTTGAGGAATATTCTTTTACGATAACAGACATCTATCAATATTGTACCATGCTTGTAATTTTAAACCATTTAGCTTATTTTTATCTTTTCTCCGACGAAGCCGACAAGACCTAAAGTTTTGCTTGCAGTTGGCGAGCTCTGGGCATGCCCATATTTTTTATTATTTTGTGCTAAAATTGGTTCTAACGACACCGCGAAGTCGTGCTACGAGAGATTATAGACGAACACAGATATATTAGAATAAAATCTGTGTTTATTTTTTTGTTAATAATGGAGGTAAATTGATGAATAAGAAAATTTACAAAAGTATGATGAGAAATAAATTAGAT
>CAJZIB010000036.1 GCA_916049555.1 uncultured Candidatus Saccharibacteria bacterium
GGCAACACCACACTCTGCACGCCAATTCGTCCCACCCCGAACTGATCCACAGTTGGAATCGACTGCACTTCCCCCTCAAGATTTGTCGCCACATCAATCAGTGTTCGCACCTCCGCCATTGTAATATTCGTTTTAACATTATTTCCCAATGAGTCAATCAAGCGAATCACTTTCGTTGGTTTCGTTAAAAGCCCCATTGAAAATGCCTTATTTTTTATCGCATTAAAAATTCTTTGCTGATTAATTTCCCTATCAAAATTACTCCTCGAAAGCCCAAAATCTCCCCCATTATCACATCCAGCATTTCTCGCCCGCGCCAGTTTCAAAGCCTTATCCCCATCGAGTCCATAATTCATTCCCCGCGGCAAATCAAGATGCTGACACGTATCATGAATTCCATTTTCATCATCAGCATAAACATCTACATCGATCCCACCAAGCTCATCGACAACCGTTCTTAAAGCACTCCAGTCAAGCGCCATATAATAATGCAAGCTCAATCCCGTGATCTCTGAAATCTTTCGTGCAAAATAACGTGAAGCCTGATCCTTGTTGTTCTTGTACTCATTTAATGCACACATATAAGTTGCATTAATCTTCCCTTGCGTCCCCACTACACAATTCATTGCGTCTCCGCCAGGCACCGTATAATTCACCCATAAATCTCTTGGGATACTAAAAATCTTTGAAGTCTTCTTATCCTGGTCAATCGATGCCACAAGAATCGAATCAGTCAAAAGTCCTCCACCGTGTCCTTCTGCATCCTCAGAAGTTCCAAAAATCAACACATTGGTCAAATTATTTTCATCACGCGCCAGTTCCGTACCGATAAGAATATCCATAGGATTTCCCTTGAAGACGTTTGCCGTATGTGATAAGAGCATGTACCCAAAAATCGCTACAGAGATCATCAACACAATAATCAGACTCAGCACAATAATCACGATCTTCGTCCAAAGCGGTACTCTCGTTTCCGACTTATCTTTTTCCCCCGCTCTCTTCGACTTGCGCTTAATTTTCTTCCGATCTTTCTTCAGTTGTTTCTCTAACTGCGCCGTCGCACTAGCCTTCTTCTTTAATAAATCAGCTTTTTCATTTCCGGTTTCATTTTTTTGACCTTCGATCTCAGATTCTCTTGAAATCTCAGACTCTCTTAAATTATCCTCCACCCCCCTCTCAGAGCTATCATCCATCTTCTCTAAAGCCTCATCCAATACATCTGAGCCTTCTTCCAGCTTCCCCTCAAATTTTTCCTCTTCAGCTTTCAATAAAGACTCTGCCACCTTTTCTGCAGTATTTTCTTCCCGCAAAACAACATTCTCCTGCAAGTTTTTATCATCCCGCAAAACAACATTCTCCTGCAAGTTTTTATCATCTTGCAAAAAATCATCACTCTTCTTTTCGACGACCTTTATTACCTTTGTTCTGCTTGTTTTTTTCGAATGCTTAGTTTTTCTTTTTGGCATCGACCTTCCTCCACTTTTTCTTTAATAATTCTACCACATAAACCCCTAGTTTTTCTCCTGCATGCTATAATAAAATTACATGAGTCCAAAGGGTAATACTAGAAAAGATAGTTCACTTTTAATTGAACTAAAAAACATCACACGCAGCTTCGGTTATGGAGAAGCTGAATCTTTTGCCTTAAACGATTTTAATCTTGAAGTCAAACCAGGCGAATTTATTATGATCATGGGACCTTCCGGTTGTGGTAAGACTACCCTCTTAAATATCCTCGGGCTTCTCGATTTTCCAACTTCCGGCAGCTACTATCTCGACGGTGAACGCACCACACATTTTTCCAAATCACGCCAGGCTCACATCCGTGCACAAAAAATTGGCTTCATCTTCCAGGACTTCAACCTTATCCCAAAGATGACCATCCTAGAAAATGTCTCTCTTCCGCTCGTTTATGCCGGCGTTCCAAAAACCAAGCGTCTAGTCCGTTCCTCAAAAATGCTTTCTTACCTCAATATGCAAGAACGCGAATATTATTATCCCTACCAGCTCTCTGGTGGTCAAAAACAACGCGTCGCCATTGCTCGCGCCCTCGTTTCCTCCCCTGAGATCATCCTTGCCGATGAGCCTACCGGCAACCTCGATAGTCGAAACGCCTATCTTGTTATGGAAGAATTACGTCGCATCCATTCCGAAGGTAATACCATCATCATGGTTACCCATAACCCAAATCTCACCACCTATGCCACCCGTGTGATCCATATGCTAGATGGCCGCATCGCCACTGATATTAAAACCGTTGCCGACGAAGATCTCCCAGAACGCATTAAGGTTAATTTCCATTCTAAGAAATCTTCAGGAAGGGATAATCAGCCAATAGAAAAAGAAATTCCAGAAGCAAATCAGAACATCGACAAAAACGATGTTATGGACCAAGTAGAATCTGAAAACGATTCCAAAGCAGAAACCATCCCAGTTATTCGTCCAATCAAGCCCGTTGGCTCAAAATATACCGGTGAAGCCCCAATGGCTCCAAAGAATCCTGTAGAAAAAATCGACGAACCCGAAGAAGATTACGTGGAATACAGTAACCACATAGATCTTAAACCAATCTTTGTTGATACCGAGAAAAAATATAAAGAAAACCTGCAATCAAAAGAATTACTTACACAGACAAAAGATTTAGTAAAAATTGCAGACAGCAAACAAAAGTCATCCGCCGAGATTTCCAGCAAATCAACATCATATTCATCTTATGACTCAAAATCGCTCAGCTATAAGTTCCCAGAAACTACCGCCATTTCAGTAGAAAAATCCGACGACAAAGACTTCAAGGATAAAAAATCGACCTTCCCCATTGTCTCCTCTAGTTCAACTGATAGCTCAGTTCGCATCATCAAAAAACCGACTTCTCTCTTAGAGCTTGAGAATTCTAGTGTCGTCAAAAAGAAATCCAAGTCAAAAACTAAATTAAATAAAAGCAATAAAAAACAAGCGAAAGGACGCCGTAAATAATGTCATTACTTCTCCGCACTAATTTTGAGATTGCTAAAAACTCTCTCAAAAAACACAAGTTTCGCAGCATCTTCACCTGCCTCGGTATTTCTATCGGTATCGCTAGTATTATCCTAATCTTAAGCCTCGCTGGCAGTATCTCGCAACTTATTTCTGATCAGGTTAAGTCTCTCAACCAAGGACTGATCCTCGTCCGTCCAGCCCATTCAAAAAACGATCTAAGTGGTATTATCGACGAATTAACAAACACTAATCATTTTAATAACTCTAATTTATCAATTGAAGATGTCGAAAAAATTCGCGAATCCGATGACAATATTGCTTATGTCTCACCAATTGCTGTACTTCACGAAACCATCACTGGTGATCACGTTGTAGATTCCGCCGCCATTTTAGCCACCAATCCAGACCTTAAATCTATCCTAAAGCTCGAACTCAAATCCGGAAATTTCATTCAGGATAATAATCTAAAGTCCGCCGTCATCGGTCATTCCCTCGCTCTACAACTCTTCGGTTCCAGCGAACCAATTGGTAAAACTTTTTCTTTCGCCGGTCATAAATTCATCATCATCGGCACCCTTCAGAAAATCGAAAATCCCGTCAACTTCAATGGTGTTGATTTTGATCAAACCGTCATCGTTGACTTTGACCAAATCAAATCCCTCAATCCTCAAATCCAACAAATCAACATTACCGTCAAAGACAATCAAAATATTCAAGATACCGCAAACAAAATCAATAAAACTCTCGCCGACCTCAAAGGATCATCAGGTAGTTTTACAGTCAATCACGGTAACAATATCTCCCACCCTATCAGTAATTTCTATAGAATCATCTCCCTTATGCTCGCCATTATCGCCGGTATTTCCCTCTTTATTGGCGGTATCAGTATCATGAATCTTATGCTCGTATCCGTTACTGAACGTACCCACGAGATTGGCATCAGAAAAGCCATTGGCGCCACTAACACTCACATCTTCCTTCAATTCCTCTTCGAAAGTATTATCCTCGTCTTCATCGGCTGCATCGGTGGTTTCATCCTCGGCTACCTAATCGCCATCTTCAGTTCCACCTTTACCCCATTTAAACCCTTCATCAGCCTTGAAATTTGTCTTGTCGCCATCTATTTTGCAATTATTACCGGCATAGTTTTTGGTCTCTTCCCAGCCTTTAAAGCCTCTCGCCAAAAACCAATTGATTCCCTCAAATTCTCAAGCTAAGATCCCCTTATATTTTGTGAATCCCTCAAATTCTCAAGCTAAGATACCCTCATAATTCCCTCAAATTCTCAAGCTAGATAAAATTACTTACCCAAAAACCAAACACCATTAAGTCAATCGCTCTTATATTTTGTTTTTTAATAAAAAATACTATAATCATCCTATGAGAATTTTGGGAATCGAATCGTCCTGTGACGAAACCGCTATTTCGATCGTCGAAGATGGTCATAAAATTCTGAGTAATGTTGTGGTTTCTCAGATCGATATTTTTGCTGCTTATGGCGGCGTCATACCTGAAATTGCCGCTCGCTCTCACCTAGAAGTCATCATGCCAGTCCTCCACCAAGCTTTCAAAGAAGCCGGTCTTCAAACTAAAAACCATACAAAATCCAAAGCTCTCGACGATTGGTCCAAAATCGACGCTATCGCTGTCACCCATACCCCAGGTCTCCTCGGATCCCTTCTTGTCGGAACCCTTACCGCCCGCACCCTTGCCATTCTACATCATAAACCACTCTATGCAGTTCATCACCTCAAGTCTCATATTTATGCCAACTGGCTAGATAAACAAACCTCAAAATCAGATTCAAAAACTACCCCGGAATTTCCACTCATTTCCCTCATTATCTCAGGCGGACATACCCAAATCATCAAAATGCCAACTCACCAACAATTTGAAATCATCGGCACCACCAAAGACGACGCAGTCGGTGAGTGTTTTGATAAAGTCGCCAAAATTCTAGGTCTCCCCTATCCCGGCGGGCCATCCATCACTAAAACCGCAGCAAACGGAGATCCAACACGCTACACCTTTCCTCATCCAATGTCTGGTAGTCTAGACTTTTCATTCTCAGGCCTAAAAACTGCCGTACTGAGAGAGGTACAAAAAGCTGTCAATCAGCCAATTTCCTTTCCCTCATCAAAGTTAGCCGAGCTTCTCAATCCACAACAAAAAGCTGACTTCGCTGCCTCTTTTGAACAAACTGCCACCGATATTCTAATCGAGAAAATCAAACTTGCCCTAAGACAAAATCCCGAGACCAAAACTCTCATCATTGCCGGCGGCGTCTCTGCCAATCAACGTCTTCGCCATGATTTAACAAAATTCATTGAACAACAAAATTCCAAGCTGAGTACAAAAATTAAACTCTTCTTCCCAGAACCACATTTCTCTGGCGACAATGGTGCCATGGTTGCCTCAGCAGCATATTACGAAATTCTCTCGAATGTCCCGCCTACCGACCCCTATACTTTAAACATACTTCCGCGCTCTATTATTAAATAATTAAGCAAATCGCCCCCCTCTTTCCCGTTCTATTTCTAATCCATTTTTCTAATACAAAAACTTTTTGATGTACAATAAAAATATTATGCAAAATGATTTATATACTGGACTTACAAAATCTGAGATTAAGAAAATTGATCAAACATTTTTTATAATTAATAATTCCTATTTTAAAAACCAGCTAGAAAATCAAACTTTACATAATTCCCTCCCGACCGAGTTTCATCAACAAACCGAAGAAAAACCCATCCGTCGTGACACTGCAAGGTGTATCATGCTAAATTCTAACCATGAAATCTGCCTACTTTACTCCAGAGCAAAAGATTACTTTGCAATTCCAGGCGGGGGTATCGAGCCAGATGAAACCCTTCTCCAAGCCGTGAATCGTGAAATCCTCGAAGAAACCGGATACACCATAGACAACATCAAACCGCTCGGTAAAATTTATGAAGAACGCAATAACCGTATCACAAATACTTATTTCTTTTATGCTTCCCCACTCACAAAATCCGAAACCCATTACATGCAAGACGAACTTGAGGAGGACTACCAACTAGTCTGGTTACCCGTAGAACAAGCCATCAAAAATTTCGAAACTCGTTTCCAAGATCTCAAAAACCACCAATTCCCTTCCTATAAAGGCAGCTTTATTAATGTTCGAAACCTAGAAGCCCTCAAATATTTTCATCAAGAGACCAATTTTTAATCAAAAACAAGACCGAAGACTCTACATGAAAAGGTTTCGCTGTCCTAAAAAATCTCAAATCACAACAAGGCTGAAGCCTCTACACAAAGAAGTGTCGCTACTCTAAACAATTTAAAAACAAGACCCCGCGACAAGGTACCTGAGCTTTTTTACCTCTATCTCTAAAGTAGTGATATAATTATTCTAATGTTAAATCAAGAAGATCAGTCTCCATTACTGCAATCAAAAGACTGGCAAAAACTACAAAATGACCTTGGGGAAACTACTTTTTTTGAAGAAACCTCAAAATTCAAATTCCTCGCCATCAAAAAGAAAATTCCCTTTGGCTTTTACCTTTATCTCCCCTATGGCCCATACCTAGACCCATCCGCCACATCAGAAGACGCCAAGGCTTGTTTTGAAAAACTCATATCCTTAGCAAAGAAAGAGTCCGCCATTTTTATCCGTATCGAACCACAAAAATTCACAAATAATTCCCCGATTCAAATGGATAACTTGTCAGAAAAACAGAAAAAAGTTAATGTCGCACAATATTTTAACTTGAATCAGAAATTACTTAGAAAAACCAAGGACCTAAATCCTGCTGAGACATGGTGTCTCGACCTCACAAGCTCTGTTCCCGAAATCCTCACAAATTTTTCTCAGGGCACCCGTACTAGACATAACAACTATAAGAAAAAGGGCCTTACGGTTGAGGTTACTAAAAATCCTGAAGATATCAAATACCTAGTTAGATTGCAGCACAAACTAGCCAAAGAGCGCCACATCGCCAGCTTTTCCGAACAATATTTAAAAACCGAACTCAGCCAACCCTTCGCTTCCCTTTATCTAGTCCGTTACCAAACACCATCAACCACACTCCCAACTAGTGCAAAAAATGCACAAGTTAAAAACTCCCCTAAAAAAGCGGATATCGCTTCCTCAACTAGTACAAAACTGGAAAAAACCAATATCGCTTCCTCAACTAGTGCAAAAAATGCACTAGTTGAAACCCCATCAAAAGACATAAAGTCAACCAAGCCGGCCCCAAAAGACGGAGAAATTATTGCCGCTTCCCTTTTCTTTGACTACCAAGGCACTAGATTTTATATGCAATCAGCCGCAAACCTGGATTTCAAACACCTCCCCGCAACCGTCGCCCTTCTCTCCCACGCCATTTTTACAGCCAAAGAAGATGGGCTTAAAACCCTAGATTTTTGGGGTATTGCACCAGAAAATGCTGACGCCTCACACCCCTGGTATGGATTCACGGAATTCAAAAAATCCTTCGGCGGTTACGAAAAAATCTATGCAGGCACTTTCGATTATCTAATCGACCCCCGAAAATACCATCTCTATTCCCTCCTTCGAAAAATCAATCGCATAAAGCGTAAAATTATTAAAACAAAAGACTAAATTAAAGAGACGCGAAGCGTCTCTTTTTCTGGAATAATATAGAATAAGTCAGAAGATTAGAACAGATCGGAAGAGCGTCGTGTAGGG
>CAJZIB010000037.1 GCA_916049555.1 uncultured Candidatus Saccharibacteria bacterium
ATACGATGCTCATTTAATTTCTAGGTGAATATTACTTTATGTGGTATTCACACATGCACCCGTAGCTCAGCTGGATAGAGCGTTTGCTTGCGGAGCAAAAGGTCGTAGGTTCGAATCCTGTCGGGTGTACCATATTTGAAATTATTTGAAAAAACTCTTCCCTGTGGAGGAGTTTTTTGTTGATCGAAATTATATGTTTATTTTTTCTAGAAACGTTTTGTAGGAATAATGTATTCTAAAAAGAAGTCTTTTTAATCATCAAGCTATCGTTTGGACAAAGATTGAAATTAATAATCTCATTTTTGTCTACCCATTTTATGTCATTATGTTCAATCATTTTAAGTTCTCCTGAAATGATTGTTGCTTCAAAATAGGTGATAGAGACATTGTCAGCTTGTATTGTGGTGAGTTTTTTTAAATTACCTAGAGTTACAGCGAGTTCTTCCTGAATCTCCCTAATGATGCAATCTTCTTCTGTCTCATTAGGTTCAATTTTTCCTCCAGGAAATTCCCAGAGTAATTCATGTCTTTTACCTTTGGGCCTTTGGCATAAGAGAATTTTATCTCCATCTTTAATGATGGCGGCAGAGACTTTAGTTAGCTGATCCATATCCACTTTCTTTTGCACGTTTTTTGGCGATAGTAAAGAGTTTATTAAAATCACTCTTGTCTTCCACGACGTGCATTTTTTTATGACAATTTGGACATAAGGCGACAGTATTATCAATACTATCTGCGCCACCACGTTCGAGCCATATAACATGATGAGACTCTAGATATGGTTCCCCGTCTTTATCAAAGAAGGGTGCTGGTTTTTCGCAAAGCTCGCAGATTCCGTTTGCTTTAAGTTTTGTGTAGCGTGCAATGCTTTGGTTTCTTATATATTGCTTGGAGGTTGCTTGGCGATATGAACTAGTTTTTGAGCTGCTCTTTACGGCTTGACTTTGTAACTGACTTATAGATAATTTTTTAACTTGCTTTTTCTTTTCTTTTTCATATTCAGCGATGTATTCTTCTGGAACTGAACCGTCACTAACGAGAGTAAGTGGAAAAATCCAGACTTTTCGCATTAGACCATCTTTGTCTGGTTTGGTTGCCTGATATCGCTTTTCAGAGAGCATAACTTCTCCGCGGTAGGTATAGACTTTGTTGCTTGATTCGAAGAGATAGACTGGTAGTTTGGTCAAATGGAGGTTAGCGAGAAATCTGTTATCTCGGTAATATAAATCTTGGTCACCAGACCTACCGGTGCCGGTATAGTGTAAAGTATTACCTCTCCATTCGTCCTCATAAAGAGAGTCGTGTTTGCTGAGGATGATAAGGCAGTTATAGTTTTTAGAATAAAGTATGCCAGCGCCGAAGCTGGCTTGAGGTACGATGGATCTAATATCGTCAAAAGAAACTACTTGTCCAGGTGAGAAAGGCGGCTCGTATTTCATGTCTTGATTATATCACAACAGAGATAATAGTGGATTTCATGGAGTTTTTTGTTGATGTGAGTAGATGATTTTGGAGTATTAGTTGATGCGTATGTTTATCTTTAGACGTTGGATGTGATAGAATGAGAAGTGGAAGCGTGGCCGAGTGGTTGAAGGCGCACGACTCGAAATCGTGTGGGCAGCAATGTCTCGGAGGTTCGAATCCTCTCGCTTCCGCCAGTAAGTAAAAATGACCCGTGAGGGTTATTTTTGTTACTAAAAAACGAGGAATATTATTCCTCGTTTTAAATATATATTTTGATTTGGAGATTACTCGCTTCCCTTACCAGTAAAGACGGCGCCAAAGGTTTTGAGAAGAATTTTAATATCGGCTGCGATACTCCAATGATCGATGTAGAAACAGTCGAGACGGACGATTTCTTCGAAGTCAGTGATTTCACTACGGCCGGAGACCTGCCAGAGGCCGGTAATGCCTGGTTTGATACTAATACGACGTTTATGGTGGGCAGAATACTGATTATATTCATCAACAGTTGGCGGGCGAGTACCAATTAGCGACATGCTTCCCTCTAGGACATTAAAGAATTGAGGAAGTTCATCGATGCTAGTTTTGCGGAGAATTTTACCAATTTTAGTAATGCGAGGATCATTTTTCATCTTGAACATAAAACCTTGCATTTCATTTTGGGATTGAAGGTCTTTAAGGCGCTCCTCTGCATTTTGATACATAGAGCGGAACTTATAGATATAGAAGTATTTACCGTTGCGGCCAACACGTTTTTGTTTAAAGATGATTGGTCCGGGATCTTCCAGGAAGATTAGAGGGGCGACGATAATACCGAAAAGTATACAAATGAGACAGCCAACTATGGCGCCACAGATATCCATCAGACGTTTGATGAGTAATTCCCCATCGGTGAAAAGGCGCGGAGAGAGGCGAATAACGCTAGTAGTGCCGAAGTCCTCGAGCTTGGTCTCTAGGGTTTCAATAGCGAAACTATCGATGGTGATGAGAGAGTCAATACCCATTTCACTGACGGCCTCGATGAGGTGTTCGATTTTTTTGCGGTCAATATGGTTGACGCTGAAGATGACGAGATCAACTTGGTGATGTTTGAGGTAGTCGAGGGCGCTTGTGGCGAGCTCTTTAAGTTCGAAGGTGAAATTTTGATTGTCGGACGATTGGGTAGTGTTTTGATTGTTATCGGCTTTGAGTTTTTTGAGTTTAAAGAAAATGTCTTTTGATTTGCCGGTGAGTGGAGTGATGCCAATTATTTCGCAATCCTCGGCATCGAGTTTTTGGACGTTTAAAACTGCCTGTTTAAGATCACTATTATCGGTAAAGATGACGGTCTTTTTGGTATGATGCTCGAGATATTCGCGTTTAATGAAGTGGATGAGAAAGAGGGCAGAAAAAGAAATGGTGAAGTTGATTGAGAAGAAGGTGCCGAAGAAGAGACGCGGAATGCTGTCGCTGATATGAGTCATGTAGACGATGGTGGAGAAAATGATCGCCATAAAGATATTGGTGAGGGCGGCGGATTTGAGGTGGCGGAGAATGCCGCGTTTAGCGGTGATTGGGTTGTAACGATAGAAGGTGAAGACGATGAAGTATGAGAGAAGGAGATAGAGGAAAACGGTGGTGTCTTTGAGGTGGCGGAAGGCGACATCGGAAGGGTCCCAACCGAAACGAGAGAGGTATGAAATCAAAAAGGAGATGGCGATGGAAAAAATATTTGCTAGAAATAACCCAACTCGATGATTTGACATAATGTGTTTATTATATCATAAAATGTAAATATTTAAAGAGGTAGAGGGGCTGAAATCTCTGTTATAATAGAACAAAGGCGGCGCAAAATGCGTCACCCAAAAATAAGGGAGTTGTTATGGGGAGTATTTTTTCAAAGATTATTGCTGGTGAAATTCCATGCTACAAAATTTATGAGGACGAGAAGACGTTCGCTTTTCTTGATATTCATCCTGAAACACCTGGGCATACTTTGGTAGTGCCAAAGGTGGAGGTTGATAAATTATATGATCTTGATGAGGAGGATTACCTGGCGGTAATGAGGACTGTGAAGCTGTTGGCTGCGAATATGGAAAAGGTCCTGGGGAGACGAACGCTTCTGAAAGTGGTGGGGACGGATGTGCCGCACGCGCATGTGCATCTAACTTCTCTGGACGAAAATTATAAATATGGCCAGGAGGTACAGATGACAGAGGTGGAAATGCGTGAAATGCAGGAGAAATTGAAGAGATGAGTGAGAAATATTTTGAAGTAAATGAAAGGAATGAGAAATGAAATTTGCGCCATCATATAATCCGGCGGATTTTGAAACAGAGGTGTATGCAGCCTGGGAGGCGGCTTCAAAATTTGCGCCGGCAAAAGAGGATCGAGGCGGGAGGAGTGGTCGCGAGTCTAAGCGCTATTCGATTGTGATGCCACCACCAAATGCGAATGGAAATTTACATATCGGACATGGTTTGACGGTGGCGACTGAGGACTCCTTGACGAGATATTATCGCTTACGCGGACGCAGAACTTGGTATGTACCAGGGGCGGATCATGCAGGATTTGAAACTTGGGTAGTGTATGAGCGTGAACTTGAAAAACAAGGTAAGACACGTTTTATGTTCTCTAGGGACGAGCTTTATGCTAGGGTGTGGGATTTTGTGCAAGAGAAACGTGGGGCGATGGAGTTGCAGCTTAGAGCGCTTGGGGCTTCTTGTTCCTGGAAGGATCTAACTTTTACGCTAGACGAGAATGTGATCCGTCAGACTTATCGAACCTTTGAGAAAATGTGGCAGGATGGGCTGATTTATCGTGGTGAGAAATTAGTAAATTATTGTACAAAACATCAGACGGCTTTTGCGGATATTGAGGTTGAATATAAAGACGAGGATGGGGCGCTGTATGAGATCAAATATCCACTGGTTGAAAGTGGTGGCTATGTTGTAGTTTCTACAACGAGACCAGAGACGCTGTTTGGCGATACTGCCGTGGCGGTAAATCCAGCAGATGAGAGGTATGCCGATATTCTTGGTTTGCATGTTTCCCTGCCGCTTACGCGTCGTGAGATTCCGGTGATCGCTGATCAACATGCGGATATGACTTATGGAACTGGTGTGGTGAAGATTACGCCGGCGCATGATGTGAACGATTTTGAAGTGGGGATGCGACATGATTTACCACGAATTTCAGTGATTGGATTTGATGGAAAGATGTTGCCAGTTTGTGGGGCTGACTATGAGGGGCTATCAGTTTTGGAGTGTCGAAAAAAGGTATTAAAGGATTTGAAAGACGCGGGGCTTTTGCTTGGCGAAAAGAAGATTCGACACTCGGTGGCGCATTGTTATAAATGTGGTACTGTGATTGAACCGATGCTAAAAGAGCAGTGGTTTGTGGATACCTCGAAGCTTGCTAAAATGGCGATTGAACACTTAAACAATAATGAAATAAAATTTTATCCAGAAAATAAACAAAAGGTGCTGGTGAATTATTTGGAGGGGCTGAAGGACTGGAATATTTCCAGGCAGATTCCTTGGGGGATTGCGATTCCAATGTTCAAAAAGGTTGACCCGAATGAGCCCGGCGAGGAATGGGTTTTTGATACGAGAACAAATTTGTCTGATATCGAGATTGGTGGCGTAAAATATGTGCGCGATGAGGATACTTTTGATACCTGGTTCTCTTCTTCGCACTGGCCAATTGTTTGTACGAACTGGGAGGAAAAGATTGGTAGCGAGTTTTATCCATTGAATGTGATGGAGACCGGGGCTGATATTCTATTTGCGTGGGTGGCACGTATGATTATGGTGGGCCTTTATGTGACTGGCGAAGTGCCATTTAAGGAAGTGTATTTGCATGGTTTAGTTTTGGACGCACATGGCAAGAAGATGTCGAAGTCAAAGGGTAATGTGATTAACCCGATGGAGATGATCTTACAGTATGGTTCTGATGCTTTCAGGCTTGGAATTTTGCGTGGCCGTTCGGCTGGCTTGAATCAGGCATTTTCGGAAAATTCAGTAATTTCTGGACGAAACCTTTGCAATAAGTTATGGAATATTTCACGGTTTGTTCAGGGGATTGTGGATGCAGAAGAAGCTGAGAAGGGTTTTTCAGAGACTGATGTATCGGTGGTCCTGGGCAATGAAGCGAATGGAGCGGTTCATCAAACTGCTAGCGACTCGATCAATCCGGAAGTTTATCAGTATACGACTAATAATATGGGGGAGGATTGGATTTGTCGTGAGATTAACCGAGCGAGGGGCGTACTTGAACAGTGTATGGCGGAGTATCGTTTTTCTGAGGCGGTAGAGACGATTTATGAGCTGATCTGGAATAAATATGCGGACTGGTTCCTTGAGAGCCAAAAGATTTTCAAGAATATTTCCCTGCTCAAGGTGACATTAGAGTCGATTTTGACGATGCTACACCCATTTGCACCATTTGTAACTGAGGCGATTTGGCAGAATTTGTCTTGGACTGATGGGATGATTATTGATGCAATGTGGCCATCAATTATGGGCTACGATGAAATTTCTGCGGAGAATTTCGAGCGATTAATTGAGGTGATTTTTGAGATACGCGGAATGGAAACTGCGCTTTCGAAATTTAATAAAGGTAAGAAATTCGGGCTATTAGTAGGGGAGGATATTTTAGTCAACGATAATTTATTACTTGTGAAGTTTTTGTCGAGGGTGCCGGCGATTGCTTCAACTAATGGTATACCTAAGGGCTTGCGGCTAGCGACTGTGAATCACGAGCTTTATCTTGATGTTCCAGAGAAGGTGGTAGTTGATTTTAGGGACGAGCTTGAGGCGAAAATTCTTGCGATCGGTCGTGAACTAGATGGACTTAATGCTAGGATGATGAATCCGCGTTATGTCGAAAAGGCTCCTCAGCAGCTGGTTAGAGAGACGCGTAATAGTATTGCGGAGAAAGAAGAACAGATTCAACATCTAAAATCGCAGCTTGAGTTGATTTAGTTCCCTGTTATAGATTGTGCTGAATCATATATAGGCTAGATGTTGCAACAAAAATGAGTCTTTTGGTCCAAAATATGACTGTGGCCGTGAAAAATAGATCCGATAGGATCTATTTTTATGCCTATAAATAATTGGTTATCTTTTTCCCTACTTGATTTAAAGGTGTTTTGTTTTTTAGGGTTTTATCTGATAAAGTTGCCAGATGGATCATTTATCTTTTATTGATGATGGAAGCTCAGAAGTATTTTTAATGTTTATTGATCTTTTTTCAGATGCTTTTCGATTTTCTAATTGGTCATGTGAAAAAATGCGTGAAATTAAACACAAAAATAGCGTGCTTCCCTGTTAAGCACGTGAAATTACTTGTGTTTATTAAAATACGAATAAAGTTATGCTTGACAAAAGCATAAAATTATTTCATAAAAGTACGATACTAGATATGACCAACTACTGAGTGCGACTCATTATTTAGAATCTTAATTTAAAGCTGCAGTAATTGTTATGTTTATAATACAGGAGGTCGGTTGCTAAGTCAATAGGTGGTTAAGCATAAGATGTATGGTGATATGTGGATTTGTGTAGGGAATTATTATGTGGAAAAATGTTGGGCCTTCTAGTTTAGATTTTTGATTGGTGAATCGTTTTTTTATCTCGGTTTAGGTGATGGATTTGGCTTGGGGTTGCTTGATTGAATGATTTTGATACAGATTCTGCTTTAAAATAATATAAGCAGGGAATTAAGGTAGCTTTTATGCTAAAATTTAGGTGTGGCTTATATTAGAAAATTTAAGACGGCATCCGGGGCGACGGGGGTACAGGTTTGCTATAAAGAACACAGTAAGGTCGTGAAGACTGTGCATGTTGGTTCGGCAAATTCTCCGGAAGGTTTGGAAAAATTACTAGTAAAAGCCCAAAAAATTATAGATGAAGGGAAGAGATCGCTATTTAATTTGAGCGATTTTTGATCCTTATTTTTTTGTGGGTGGAGTAAATGACCTTTATTTTTGATTTACT
>CAJZIB010000038.1 GCA_916049555.1 uncultured Candidatus Saccharibacteria bacterium
CACTCACTTACCATTCATCTTCTTAAGTGCTGGTGTTTCTGCTGAATTATTCCATATTACAGAAATATATGAATTCAGTTACAGAATTTCAGACAATTTACTATATATATTGTTAGATTCTCGCTCTTTCCAGTTCAAGGTTAGATCGATGCCAAATTCAGCTATTTTGATCGCGCGCGATACAGCTGGATCATTTTCTATCTGCTTACAGAATGCCTTAAATTCTTTGGCCTCGTCTTCAGTGGATATCCTAGCTCCAACAACGCGTATATAATCGTCAATAGATTTACCATCAGTGACTTCCTTAATATAGTCCCAGTGGCCATAGAACCAGTCTAAGGCTGCCCGCTTGGACCAGAAATTTGATAGGAGACTAGCCAGGAGAGATACATGATCCTGCAAGCGCACAATATCCTGTTTTTCAAGCAATGCGATGAGCTTTTCGATATGCTTTTGCTCACGGCTATCTGTGATTGTGTCAAGAATAATGGATTTGTAATTTGGATTAGACTCAGTTTGATATCGCGCGAGGAGCTCAGAGAAACTCTCTTCTCTGCTAAATCTAAACTTGGCATTCACAATTACGTCGACAAGTTCTGGTGAGACCATTGAAAAATCTTGCTTTATACCAATCTTCTGATCATAGAGGTCAGCCAGCTGCCCTATGATTTCTGAATTATCTGCATAGATAGCAAAGTTCAAGATGAGTGGACGAAGCTTAAGATCGTCAGTCGTATCATTTTCTGCTGGAGAAAGCCCCAACCTTTTGAGATTATTTTCCGCTAGCTGCATTACGTATTGCTGAAATTTGGCATAGTGTGGAGAATCTGGTGGGAAGAAAATTTTAAGGTTCGCAATCAAAGTCACCACTAGCTGCCAGATCGATTCTAGCTTCTCGTTTTTAAATTCAGGGAGAAGATCGAGAATACTACTAGTATTAATATATGGAGTACGCATCATAAGGCTGCGATCGATCAGAAGTCGGAGTTTTTGTTCGAAGCTGAGATTCTTGAAATTAGCGATTTTTGACTTGAATTCTGCATCGGAAAGCTGGATTAAGTAATGACCAGACATATCGTCGGTGATTTTTGGTAAAAGCCAAGTAGTTTCATCGGTTGAACCATCCGCTAGGAAGCGTTGCTGTTTTTTCCCATTAATCATTGGGAAACCTGGTTGCAAAATCCAGGAATCCATCATCTTTTTTACGTCAAAGTCAGCATATTTTTGTAAGCAAGCCCAGAGATCGTCCCCGGTGGTATTCTGGTATTGATATTTTTTAAAATAATCCTTTAAGCCCTTAAAGAATTGCTCCTCAGACATTAGGCGCATCAACATAAACATTAGATGTGAGCCCTTTGCGTAAACAATGGCTCCATCAAAAAGCGTATCGATCTCAGCGGGGTCAGAAACTGGCTGCTGAACTGCCTGAACGTTTTTCAAGGAATCGCGTCGTAGGGCATAGAGGCAGTCTTCCGTAAAATAATCCTGCCAAATTTGCCAATCCGGACGGAGATGATCAACTGAATAAAATTGCATCATATTGGCAAAACTCTCGTTAAGCCAGAGATTATCCCACCATTTCATGGTTACGAGATTACCAAACCACTGATGTGAGAGCTCATGAGTAACGACCGTGGCGATATATTCTTTGGTGGTTTTTGGAGTATTTTCATCCGCAAGAAGACAAGATTCACGATAGGTAACAAGACCCCAGTTTTCCATAGCACCAGCATCAAAATCCGGGATAGCAACCTGGTCCAGTTTTGGTAGAGGATATGGGAAACTGAAGAGTTGATCATAAAAATCAAGAGACTCCATAGCGATCTGATTAGAGAATTCGAGGCGCTCTTTTGGTTGATTGAGTACCGCATAGGTTGTTACTTCAACGCCATGCTGATTTTTTCCAGAAACTTTATTAAATTTACCGATACAAATAGCTAAAAGATAAGTTGACATCTTTGGCGTGGTCTTGAAGGTAACGATTTTTCGCGAAACCTCTGTATTAAGATTTAAAGCGTTTGCATCATCTTTAGGGTTAAGATCCGTATTAACAGAGGTATAAGTTAAGACTCGTTCTGTATCTACTGGCATATTACTAAGGATCGTATCTTCAATGTCCGTATCAATGACTTTAACGTCAAAAGTGGCTTTAGCTTCAGGCTCATCGACACATGGAAACATCATTCTGGCATAATGCGACTCGAACTGAGTGGAAACAATACGCTCTTCTTTTCCTTGATACTGATAAGTCGAAAGATACATACCAATCATGCTATGGCTGAGCTTAAAACTGTAGCGAATATCTATGGAGATTTGGCTAGGATTATCTATGGAGATTTGGCTAGGATTTGCGTTTTTTGAGTTGCTCTCCTCGGGAACGGTAGATTCCGAAACAGATTTTTTGGAACTAGCTATAGTTAGAATTTTCTCCGAATCAAGTAGAAGTAATTGGTTTTCCTGATCGAGGTGAAAACCGACTGGCTGGTCGTTAATTGTAATCTTCGCGATTTTTAATTCCCTGGCATGCAATTTGAGGTTTGGTTTGACCACCTCCCCTTTTATGACTACATGCCCTTGTACTTCTTCAGTTTGTTTATTGACACGTAGCTCAAGTTGATAATTTTCAGGAATGAGATATTTAATTAATCGTTCCATATGCCTCCACTTTTAGTTTTAATTATTTATTCTAAGACAGCCTTGATGCGGCGAATGCCCGCGGCGGAAGATTCTTCTTTCTTGATTTTGAATTTACCAAGCAAACCGGTATGTTCAACGTGTGGGCCGCCACAGATTTCACGCGAGACTGGCTGATCAAAGTTGCCAATTGTATAGACTTTGACCTCTTCTGGATATTTTTCCCAGAACTGACCGTGAGCTTTTAGGGTATTTTTTGCGTATTCCTTATCATATTCAGCGAATACCACTGGATGATCTTCTGAAATCCAGAGATTAACCTGATCTTCAAGGGATTTAATTTCCTCTGGAGTTAGCTTGCGGTCAAGATTAAAGTCAAAACGTAGACGTTCAGAGGTGATATTGGAGCCAGACTGGCCAATATTTTTATCGATGAGCTTCTGCAAGGCAGCAAGGAGTAGATGTGTTGCGGTGTGATATTTGGTAGACATTTCACTATGATCCTCGAGGCCGCCTTTAAACATACCTTCGGAAGCAGTCTTAGAGCGTGCACGCTGCTCGGCAAGGCACTGCTCGAATTCTGCCTGCCAGTTTTCGCTAAGTTGAATATTTTCTCGCTGGGCCTCCTCCACGGATAACTCAAGTGGAAAACCATAGGTATCCTGCAGCATAAATAGTTCCTTGCCAGAGAGACCGGAAACTTTCATCTTGTTAAGTTCTTTAAGTCCACGATTTAAAGTTCTACGGAAGGCCTGCTCTTCACGAATAAGAACAGCGAGAGCATCTTTTCTGTTGTCAAGAATTTCATCAGAGAGGTCAGCGTAATTCGCTTCAATTAACGGAATCATCTGGGCAAGAAAATCCTGCTCAATACCAAGATTGAGGGCCTTAAGAATAGCACGACGAATCAGGCGACGCATAGCGTAACCTTGTTTACGATTACTTGGCGTAAGCCCCTGAGCAGCCAGGAGATAAGCGCCGCGTAAATGGTCGGCGATAATGCGCATATCAGCCGTATTCTCGGCATAGGATTTACCAGAAATTTCTTCAAGTTTTTTGATTAGGGGACGTAAGAGTGAGGTTTCAAAAACATCGAAGGAGTCGATGGCAGCCGCCGCGATACGTTCAAGCCCGCCACCAAAGTCAATATTCTTGTGTTTTAATTCAGAGAAACTACCATCCTCATTACGCTTATACTGCATAAAGACCTGGTTACCGATTTCCATGAAGCGTGCACCGTCAGAGGCTGGATGAGACTTACCATACTTCGCAACATCCTGTTTATCTTCACCAAAATCATAGAAGACCTCAGAATCTGGACCACATGGATCACCAATTGGTGTAGTTTCTACACCACCGCCACGACTCCACCAGTTTTCATGGTCGTCATAAAAGAAAATGTGTTCACCGTCAAAAATTCCACGCTCTGCTCCATTTTCTGCGCTACCAATTTCGGCAATTTTAGCATCGACACCGGCCTCTTTGAAAACTTGCTGCCAAATTTCAGCCGCTTCCGTGTCTTTTGGAATACCATATTTTTCACTACCAATAAAGCAAGTGACATAAATTTTATGTGGGTCAAGTCCAACCACTTCAGTCAAAAATTTGAAGAAGGCCGGAATTTGCTGCTGCTTGAAGTAATCACCAAGCGACCAGTTACCAAGCATTTCAAAAACCGTGGTGTGTCTTGGGTCACCAACATCTTCGATATCCTGCAGGCGCAAGCATGGTTGAGAATCAGAAAGTCGCTTGCCAGCTGGGTGCGGCTCGCCAAGTAAGAAAGGTAAAAGCGGCTGCATACCAGAACCTGTGAACAGGGTGGTGGGGTCATTTTCCAGTACTAACCTAGCCGGAGCAATTACCTGGTGGCCGAGTTTTTGCTGATATTCAAGAAATTTTTGACGGATTTCACTTGCATTCATAGCAAATATTATACCACGCGAGAGGAGAACTTTCTGGAATTCAAGAGAGTAGAGAGTGGAGCAAGAAGCAGTGCCGCGACAATAATAACAAGGATGTCAGAATTAACGCCATACCAAAAAACTTGCGGGACATCTTTCAAGCTAAAGGCTAGTGCGGCTTGAATATTAATTAACTGACCACGAAATAGATGAAAGAGAATGAGGATGAACGAAGCAACAAAATAGGCAAAGATGAGCGCACTGACGATTAAGATGAAAAAATAAATACCGTAAAATATTTTTAGCTGAGACTTTGTGGCACCGAGACTGCGATAGAGTGTAATTTCTTCTTTATCTTGTGCAATTAACCTGGTATTTGTGGAGAGAATAACGATTATAGCGACAATAAATAAGATGATAGAAATGATTCTGATTATAATCTGGAAGAAATTGAAGGTGTAGGTAATTTCTGGAGACAAACCGAGTATTACTTTTGCGTCGTAACTCCTATCGTCTGGTATAACTCTTTGAAACCTAGCTTTACCCTGTTCAAGATATCGATAGGCGTCTTTTTGGTTATCGAAAATCGCATAAACCATTTCGTATTCAACATTTTGCCCGGTCTGCCAGGAATCTTGGTTGCCATTGTCGACTGCAATTGGATTAAAATCTTGCAGAGGAATATCATCAAGTAACTCATTTAAGAGTGTTGTATCTACATTTTTTTCTAGTGTGTAAAATGAATAGCTGGATAGATGGTAACTACCTGGCAACAATCCAACCACAAAAAACTTCGCACCGTCCTTATTTTCAAAAGTTTTTCCTAGTATTTTTTCTCGATAATCCTGATATTTGGAGATATATTCGACGGCAGTGAGTTTATTTATTTTATTATCATATTGACCCAATAATAATTCACCAAAAGATGTTGTAGTAAGAATCGGAATAGCATCTTTTGGTGCATTCGATGGATCAACTTCGATTAGATTCTGAACAGAGGGTTTTGATAGAACTGGGATATAATATCTAGTAACGGACCGAATGTTTTTGAGGATCTTCCCACCAAATTTTTCAATATCTTGAATCATCTCAGTGCTACTAATTTCTTTCGTCTCTTTTGTTTCTTTTAGGCTAATATATGGACTGAGGTTATTTGCGGAAATTATAACTTGGTCACCAACTTTTGCCTGCGAAAATTTAATGTAAGAGTTCCTAAGTCCAGTAAAAAAGAGATTTATTGTAAAAATGAGACAAAATAGTATAGACATAGCAACGACGAGTTTATAACTACGACGAAACTGCCTAATAAATTTCCGAAAACTTATTTTTAAAACATCAGTAAAGTACATTTATGCTCCTTTTATGCGCTGCGAAATTTTCTTGGTGAAGAATTGATCAATACACAGAAGAAACGATAGAAAAGACGAGGTAAAAAGAGAAATAAATAAGTATATAAAATCCTCATTGAACCCAAAAGTACTAACTTTGGGATTAGTGCCACCAGGAAAATATGACAAAAGCCAGTCTGTGAAGTATGATCCAATCCAAATTTTCGACAAACCTGCCATGATGCCTCCGACAATAAGCATCATGATGATGATATAAAAGCAGATTTCTTGTATGTAACTAAAATAGATAAAAAAGATCTGTTTTTTAGTGGCGCCGAGTGAACGATACATGAAAATTATTTTGTCATCACTAGAAATTATGTGTGAAATGACAAATACAAAAATCAACATCGAGGCGATGATTAAGATGATAATAATAGGAATAATCTTTTCATTTTTCGTATCTTCCAGTGTTTGTTTGGCACTAATTTTCCGACTAATCAGCTCTGCTACATGATACTCATCTTTGGCATAACCAAATTCCCTAGTATCCTTACGGTTATAATATTGTTCAGCCTGCGCGAAATTTATAAACTTTAAAATAACTGCAGAATCATTTTCAATAATCCCATATCTATCTAACTCGGACTTGGATAATTCAATCTTTTCGCCATGATATTTTTTGGCTCGTCTTTCTATTAAATCATCATCTTCCCCTTCATATTCCGAGAGTAAATAAACCTCACCGTCATTAATATCGTCGGAATAATTTTTAAGGCTTTGCCCTAAACCATTCGTAATAAAAATCAGTGCGGCAATCACAGAATAGAGAATGCCGATCGAAACAATTGTAGTAAGACTTTTAGTCAGATTGGAGACAAATAGTCGATGAGAGATTCTAGTGAGCTCACTGAACATAGATGGTTCCATTTTCAACAGTGACAAGCTGAGTAGCAAACCTAGTCACAAGTTGACTATGGCTTGAAACTATCACGGTGATCCCGTGCTGCAACCTAATGCTATTTAGTAGCTGTAAAATAATATTGGCGTTTTTCTCGTCAAGATTACTAGTTGGCTCGTCTGCCAAAATTATTTTTGGATTTAATAGTAATGCGCGTGCAATGCAAGCTCGTTCGGCCTGCCCGCCAGAAACTTGACTCGGTAGATTATTCAATACTTCTGAAATACCTAGATCTCTAGCTAATTCTCTAACACGCTGATCGCGTTCCGCTCTAGGCATTTTAGCAAAAACACCCGGTAAACTTATATTTTCAAAAAGAGTAAGTTGAGGCTGCAAATATGAACCCTGAAAAATCAGGCCAACTTTATGACGATAAAAATCCGTTCGCTGTCGTGCACTGAAATTTTTAATATTTTGCTGTTCAATAATTACTTCGCCAGAAGTTTGAGGTTCTAACCCGCCTATGATATTCAATAAGGTAGTTTTACCTGAACCACTTTCACCCATCAATACCGTAAATGAACTGCTTGGGATAGTGAGATTGACATCACTAAAAATAACCTTATCTTTAT
>CAJZIB010000039.1 GCA_916049555.1 uncultured Candidatus Saccharibacteria bacterium
GAAACCACCATCAGAGTGAACAGGCAACCTACAGAATGGGAGAAAATTTTTGCAAAAATAATCACTATTAGATACGACCAGAGTTCTTCTCAAAATGATTAGATGAGAGGTGCCAATGGTTGCCATATTCACATTTATAAACCGAAAGTTCTGGTGCGCCATAGTCATAAGCTGCCACCTGTGCCGCAACCTCCGCCTCCTCGCGCGTTTCATAACAAATCTTCTGGCCATCACCAACCCAGCAGCGTTTTGGTTCAAATTTTCCAAAAGTTTTATTCATTTTCATACTCTGTATATTATACTCCCATCCCTGTAAAATCTGTGTATAAAATACAACAAAAATATAAGCTTTTTCTATTGACGCACTACATATAGTGTCATAGAATAATTGCAGACACTAAATGTAGCGTCACAAATATTACACTAATAACAAAAATTTAATCAAAAAACTTTGAAAGAAAATTTGGACACAATCAAGGAGGTAATTTTTTATGTTCAAAAAAATCGTCAAACGTGATGGTAAAATCGTAGATTTCGACCAAGAGAAGATCACTGACGCCATCGCTAAGGCAGGAGCAGTCACCGAAGAATTCAAGCACGACCGCGCCGCTCAATTGACAGAAAAAGTAGTAAAGCTTGCTGGTGAAACCATTAAAGAACGCACTCCATCCGTTGAGCAAATCCAAGACCTAGTTGAGAAGGTTCTCATGGATTCAAGCTTCAAACGAACTGCTAAAGCTTATATCACTTATCGCCAAGAACGCAACACAACCCGTAATGCAAAATCGAACCTTATGGGTATCTATAAAACCATCGCTATTGCTGACGCTTCAGAAGACTCTGATGTCAAACGTAGTAACGCTAACGTCGATGGTAACTCAGCAATGGGTAAAATGTTACAATTCGGCGCTGAAGGATCTAAGGTCTTTGCCAAAACCGTACTCATGGACCCACGTTTTGCAAAAGCCCATGACAATGGCGACATCCACATTCACGACCTTGACTTCTACGCTACTGGTACCTTAACTTGCTGTCAAACCGACCCACTCAAGCTCTTCGCTAATGGTGGCTTTAATACTGGTCACGGCCATCTCCGCACTCCAAACTCAATCGCCTCCTATGCTGCCCTTGCCGCCATTATCCTCCAAGCGAACCAGAACGAACAGCACGGTGGTCAGTCAATCCCAAACTTTGACTACGCTATGGCTCCAGGTGTAAATAAATCCTTCAAGAAAGCTCTTCGCTCCAATCTTGAAAAATACAACAAATACTCTGGCAAAAAAGTTGACATCAAGATCCCAGACGACATTGCTTACGGTGACAACGAAACTCTCAAGAAACTTAAAATTCCTGAAACTGTTATTGAAACCTCAAATGAAGATGTTGAGAAACAAACTTTCCAAGCTATGGAAGGCTTCATCCACAACCTTAACACTATGCACTCCCGCGCCGGTGCTCAGGTTCCATTTACTTCAATCAACTTCGGAACCGACACAACTCCAGCAGGTCGCCTAGTCTCCAAGAACCTACTTGACGCAACCGAAAAAGGCCTTGGTCACGGTGAAACCCCAATCTTCCCAATCTCCATCTTCAAAGTCAAGGAAGGTGTTAGCTACAACCCAGAAGATCCAAACTATGACCTCTTCAAACGCTCTATGGAAGTTTCTTCCAAGCGTCTCTTCCCAAACTTTACCTTCATCGACGCACCTTTCAATATTAAGTACTACAAAAAAGGTGACTACAATACCGAAATTGCAACCATGGGTTGCCGCACTCGCGTCTTCTCATCTGTCTTCCCAGAATCTGACGGCATCGTCACTGGTCGTGGTAATAACTCATTCACCACTATCAACCTTGTACGTCTAGGCATCAAGCACGGTATCGCTCTCAAGGAGCGCAAAGAAGCCGACTGGACCGGATTCTACAAAGAACTCGACAGTCTCATGGATCTCTGTAAAGACCAACTTCTCGAACGTTACGAATTCCAAGCTAACCAACACGTCCGCAACTTCCCATTCCTCATGGGCGAAGGCAACTGGTTTGGTAGCGAAAAACTCAAACCAAATGACACCCTTCGTGATGTAATTAAACACGGTTCACTTTCAATCGGCTTCATCGGCCTTGCTGAAACTCTCGTTGCTATGATCGGCAAACACCATGGTGAATCTGAGGAAGCTAGGGAATTAGGTCTTGATATTATCACTCACATGAGTAAACGCTGTGATGACTACTCAAAGAAATACCACCTTAACTTCGGTGTTATTGGCACCCCAGCTGAAGGCCTCTCCGGTCGCTTCACCAAAATCGACCGCAAAGAATACGGCGTCATTAAAGGCGTTACCGACCGTGACTACTACACCAACTCCTTCCACGTCCCAGTCTACTACCCAATCTCAGCCTTTGAGAAAATCGAAATTGAAGCTCCTTACCATGCACTCTGTCCAGCAGGACATATCTCCTACATCGAGCTTGATGGCGATCCTTCACAGAATATTGACGCCTTTGAAGCAGTCATCCGTAAAATGCACGACTCAGGCATCGGCTACGGATCCGTCAATCACCCTGTTGACCGAGACCCAGTCTGTGGCTTCTCTGGCATCATCGCCGGCGACCGCTGCCCATCATGTGGACGCGTCGAAGACGACGTTCCTTTCGAGAGACTTCGCCGCATTACTGGCTACCTCGTTGGCTCACTAGAACGCTGGAATGATGGCAAGAAGGCTGAAGAGCACGACCGCGTCAAACACAACGTTACTGGTACTTACACCAAAGCTCAAAAAGCAGCTCGCGAATCCGCTAAAGCAAATGCAGCTTCTGCTCTTGGAAAAGAATAATTCCTAAGCAGTCACTAAAAGTTAGGAGTACCCCTCCTAACTTTTAGCTATAACGAAAAGGGAATTACAAAAAGGATTTTTATATGACAACAGATTTTAAATCACCCGTGCCAGGCTCCGACAGTCAACACATTAGGCTCTCAGGTCCAATCGAACATGATAGTATCGTGAATGGATATGGCCTTCGCGCAGTTATTTGGACTCAAGGATGTTTTATTCACTGCAAAGGATGCCAAAACCAGGAGACTTGGGATCCTGAAGGTGGAGTTCTAGTTGACGTTGAAGATATCAAAGAAGAGCTTAGACAACTCAAAGGACAAACCGGTCTGACCTTCTGTGGTGGTGAACCATCAATTCAAGCCGCAGCTTGTATCGAAATCGCCAAATTTGCAAAAGAAGAACTTGGCTGGAATGTCTGGTCTTTTTCTGGCTATACTTATGACGAAATAAAAGAAAAGAATAACTTACAATGGGAGTTCTTTAAGACTCTTGATGCTCTAATTGATGGACCTTTTGTTCTTTCCGAACGTGACCTTACCCTCAAATTCCGTGGATCCAGAAATCAACGCCTTATCCATCTCAAAAATGGCGAAATTACCTCTATCGAATAGAGGTAATTTTCTAAGAAATATGTACTCCCAAAATCTAGAAGCCCTGCTTCTATTTTTTGTTCAGCAAATCAAAAGCGCGCATAATCATCTCGTCAGACTCATCCGTCTTAATTACGAATATTGGTTTCGAATTCTCTTGCGCCACATTTTTCATTCTCCCATCAATACCCTTGGTATTTTTCTCTTTATCCAAGTTAAATCCCAAGTACGATAGTGACTCACTCACCAGCCTACGGATCTCATCCGATCTCTCGCCAATCGTTGCCGTAAAGACAATCGCATCAACCCCCGCCATACTTGCCGCCATCTGGCCAATCGCGCGCCTCAAAGTCAACACATAAAGCTCACGAGCCAATTTTGCACGCGGATCCCCCTCATTACACCCCTTGATGACCTCTCGCATATCATCCGATTTACCAAAAACACCAAGTAGACCACACTTTTTATTTAAGTATTTCTCAAGCTCACTATCAGATTGCAGCCCAAGCTCACGCTTAATCGCTAGTGCCGCAGCTACATCTATTGAACCTGCACGAGTAGCCATCATTAAACCTTCTAGTGGCGAATACCCCATAGTCGTATCAACAGATTTGCCGTTTTCAACCGCCGTAATTGAGGCCCCCGATCCAATATGGCAAACAATCATTTTTACTGGAAGAATATTTTCTTTTTTCATAAATCGTACGATCGAGCCAACCGATAATCCATGATAACCCCAGCGTTGAATATCAAATTTCTGTGCAAGCTCAGTATCAATCGCGTAAGATTTTGCAACCTCCGAACGATCATTATGAAAGGCTGAGTCAGAAATCGCAATAATTAACGTTTCCTTGAATACTTTTCTCAATTGCTCTATTTCACTAGCAATGACAGGAGCATGCAGCGGCGCCCTTTCTTTTGCAATGTCGAGCTGTTTTAAACATTCCTCATCAACAATATGGTCGGTCGCAAAATAACTACCAGGTGCTGCCACCCGGGCTAAAACCGCATCCAATTTTGTTGCCCCTTCTAAATAACCCTCCTTAGCTAAAATTTCCTCTAAATTATTTACCACAAAAGATAGATCTTTTAATTTAGTTTCTCTCTTTTCTTTTGAGCCGTCTAACTTTTTTAAGGTATAGATTACTTTTTTACCCTCAAATTCAAAGTGTAGTGAACACAAGAAGTCGTTTCCTCGATATAAAGCATATTTTCTCGAACTACTACCTGGATTTGTAATCAGAATTAGTCGATCTTTATTCATCGTATACTCCTCGTTTATAACCTCATTATAACTTAAATAATTATTTTTTGTACAAAATCTTTAGCACTCTTGCATTTTGAGTGCTAAAACACTATAATTATTGCCAGTTATGACTACACAAAGAGATTATTATGAAATTTTAGGCGTCTCCAAAAACGCATCCGATGATGAAATTAAAAAAGCTTATCGAAAACTTGCGCTTAAGTATCATCCGGATCGCAATCCAGGAGATAAAGAAGCTGAAGCTAAATTTAAAGAGGCTTCTGAGGCAAATGAGGTGCTCTCAGATAAGCAAAAACGCGCACGCTACGATCAATTCGGCCACGCTGGTGTTGGTGGAAACGCATCTTCAAACGGCAATCCATTTGGTGGTGGCGGGTATTCATTCAATGGCCAAAGTTTCAACTTTGATTTTGGTGGCGGAGAAGGTGGTTTTGATGATATTTTCAGCACGCTTTTCGGCTTTGGTAATGGCGGTAGAGCACAAAGACGACGTGGTGCAGATTATCGTACCGTTCTCTCCATCTCCTTTGAAGATGCAGTTTTTGGCACTACAAAAACCGTCCAAATCGATGGGTCTGAGATAAAACTCAAAATCCCTGCCGGTATCGATGATGGTCAATCCATCCGACTACGCGGTCGTGGCGGCCCCGCCCCAGACAAAACTGGTGAAGCCGGCGACCTTCTTGTGCAGATCCGTGTTCGTCCACACAAGACACTTACTCGTGAAGGCTACATTATTCTCTCCGAACAGCATATTTCAATGATCGACGCCGCCCTTGGCTGTGAAGTCGAAGTTGAAACTGTCGATGGAAAGATCACTATGAAAGTTCCAGCCGGTACTCAGTCTGGCACTCCTTTTAAGCTCTCTGGACATGGTATACCAATGCGCGGAGAAGAACGTGGACCACATATTGTAAATATCATCGTTGATACCCCAACCAATCTCTCCAAAAAACAAAAAGAGCTACTAGAAGAGTTTCGCACTGCAAAGAAACGCGGTTTCTGGAGTTAATGGTTTTTAAAACTATTAGCTTTCTTAACTTGAATAGCTTAGCCTGAATATTTCTAAAACCAAAAGTAATCCTAAAACGAAATAAATAAGCTATTAGTCAATCACCCCCTTAACTTGCATATGCTATAATTAACACAAGTAATGTTTAGTACACCACGAAAAACATCATCCAGCAAACTTAGCCTTTCTATTTTTGCATCTTTCTGCTGCCTACTTCTTGGCGTTTTTTCTACCACGCAGACAATCTTTCTATCTCACCCAGTCTATGCCGAAGATGATATCCTCAAAAATGTCACCCATCGCAAATTAAATGACACTGAACGTGGCAATATTTCTATGAACTGTGCGTCCATCCAAACCAGTCTTAAGAATGTACAGAGGAACGATTCAAAAACTCGTGTTATCCTAGGAACTAATTACCAGACACTACTCTCGAATTACATATCGCCACTTAATATACGTCTGATCAAGAATAACCTACCAGACTCTACCCTAATCTCCATTCAATCCGAGACTATCACTTCTAGAAATAGTTTCACCAATCTTTTCGTGACATATAGTCAGCATCTTGAGTCATTAATTTCTATTGATTGTAAAAATCAGCCCGACACTTTTTATAGTGAATTAGAAAATGTACGCTTCTTACGTAGTCAATTAGAAGAATCGGTCAACAAAGTAAATATAGCACTTTCAAACCACCTCAAGTCCGTTAATCAGCTTAGAGAAAAGTTGTCCAATAACTCCACCGACTCAACCCCAACCTCCACCAAGAGTAATACAACTGAAGATTCTTCGATAACGCAAACAAATATTACATCTAGTCAAAACGAGGAAAAATCAAGATGATAAAATTTAACCTACGCGGCAATACCTCAAGCGGTGGCAAAGCCTTAATTCGCCTTGGCCTCTTGGCTACTATTATTGCCATCATTACTACTAGCATTTCTCTTTATTTTTATCACGCCAGTGGAGATATTTATATCGACCGATCTCGTCCTGGCTTTCTACCAGAAAAACATGAGAACTCTCAGATAGATGAAAACCTCACCTATCGTTTTTCCGAAGATGGTTCTATTTCTGCGAAAGATCTCGAGGAGTATTTACAAAATATCAAACCAGTCATCAACAATATTAATGACGTCAAAAAGCCTTTCGCAAAAGATAGCTTATCCGATCAATCATTAGGTATTGCAAAATAGCCAAATTCTCCAATTCCATACTTTACAAGATCGGAA
>CAJZIB010000040.1 GCA_916049555.1 uncultured Candidatus Saccharibacteria bacterium
GTAAAAACTTTACTGGACATTTTACTGCGTCGTCTTTCATTATTTGTCCTAAAGAAAAAAAGATTCTACTATTAGAACATAAGTCACTAAATAAATTACTACAGCCTGGTGGCCATATTGAGGAGTACGATAAAACGCCATTAGATGCAGCACTACGCGAGTTAAAAGAAGAGACTGGCCAAAATCCTGATAATTTTACATATATCCAAGTAGACCCTGAGAACTATTTAGTTCCTTTTAGGGTTGACTCACATCCAATTCCAGAAAATAGTAAAAAACACGAAAGCGCACATATGCACCATGATTTTGGATACCTTTTTGCGTCAGATAGTATTAAAGAGATTAAGGTTGATCAGAATGAATCAAATGGGTTTCGATGGATCGACCTTGAGGTTTTTTATGAGCTACCAACTTTTAAGAAAATATCTTCTAAGGTGCAAAACTTCTTAGCAAAATATCATGTATAATATGAGTATGATGAAAATGAAACGTGAGCGCGGGTTTACGATCCTGGAGCTGGTGGTAGTGATTTTCTTTGCTTCTCTGCTGCTGATTTTATTCTTTTTACAAAAACTAAATCTCGATGCGATGCATCGTGACGAACAACGCAAGGAGGCGATCAATGCGATGTACTATGCGCTGGAAGAAGGATTCCATGCGAAGAATGGATACTATCCGGAAAATATCTCTGAAGAGAATTTAAAAGTGATGGATCCAAGTCTGTTTACCGACCCAAGTGGTATTAACCTCGGCCAGGAAGATAGCGATTATACCTATGAAGCGGCAAACTGTACGAATGGTAAATGTAAGGAATATACCTTGAAGGCAAGGCTGGAAAAGGAAGATACTTACATCAAGAAAAATCGCTAATATTAAAATATCCACTTCATCGAGTGGATATTTTTATTGCTCAAGTATTCAGTTTAATCTTGATGACTATTTCGAGTTCCTCGAAATAGGTTTTTAATAATTTAATAATTTAATAATTTACTTATCAATCACCTGGTCGATGATGCCATATTTCTTGGCCTCTTCGGCAGACATCCAGTTGTCGCGATCCATGTCTTTGATGATTTGATCAACAGATTTACCGGTGTTCTTAGCCATGATTTCAGCGAGACGCTTCTTCAAGAAGATACCTTCGCGGAGCATAATTTCCTGGTCGGTGATTTTACCTTCAGTGCCAGAACTTGGCTGATGGATCATGATGCGAGAATTTGGAAGAGCAAAACGTTTACCCTTCGCACCACAGCTTAAGAGCATGGCACCCATAGAGGCCTGAAGACCGATACCAATCGTTTCAACATCTGGTTCGATATAATTCATGGTATCAATAATGGCGAGGCCGTCGTAAACGGAACCACCAGGGGAGTTAATGTAGAGTTTAATATCTTTCTTTGGATCTTCATGCGCGAGAAAGAGTAGCTGCGCAATTACGAGATTGGCGGTATGGGCGTTAACATCTTCGCCGAGGAAGATGATGCGGTCGTTCAAGAGACGGGAATAGATGTCATATGAACGTTCACCACGGTTGGTGGTTTCGATTACGGTTGGGACGAGATAATCATTTGTGAATTGTCTGGTCATATTACTCCTTTATTTATTAATTTTCGTTAAACCTGATTCGGCTTTTGGGATGGAATTCGAGTTAATTTGGTTGATCAGCTGGTTACTATAAAAGACAGTCTGATTATATTTTGCGATGTCGGCATTGAGGCTTTCGACGTCTTTTTGTAACTCATTATACTCAGTATTCTGGTTACGGATACGATCAATGAGAGTTTGTCTTTGCTGGTAAAATTCAGTCTGAGATATAAAATTACCATTGTTAGCATTATTATTAAACTGATTAACATCGAGACTGAGGGCTTGCTGGGAGTTTTGATAGTTCTTCGTGCGAGTTTCGATAGCTTGTTTCTTTGACTCAATAGACTTTTTGAGCCGCTCAGTTTCATCTTTCAATTTAGTGAAGACGGTATGATACTTTGTATTATATTCAACAATACGTTGGCGATCCGTGAAATACCGCTTGTAATAATTTTCAAGAGAAGCGGGGAGGTCAGCAATCTCGGTGCCGAGACGGGAGTGCAACTCGTCTGAGAATTCAGAGGCCGGATAGGACTGCATGGAGGTACGAAGCTCGGAATCTTGTGGAAGCTGATCATAAACTTGTTTTAGTTCCTTGTCGAGGTCAGCTTTCTCCCAGAAATAGAGGCGATGATAAGCAGCGTGCAGCATTTCATGTGCAGTTGTCACCTCGCGAACACCAGGAAGGTCCTTGGAATTAACATTGTAGACATAGAGACGGTCCTGGTCCTCACGATAACAACCCAAGACGTAGACTTCCTGGCTGTGACTATGGCAACTCTCGTTAAACGCATCTTTTTGCTGAAGCTCAGGATGGGTGGCGCGGAGAATCGTGTCGGCACGGCCAGTTAGCTTAATCGAGGAGACGATTTCGGAGAGATCACCCGTGAGGATAAAATCTCTGGCTTTAAATTCATCTCGGTATGAATAGGCGAAAAAGAGGATGGCGACGATAACTAGCCAGATGAGAAACGAACCAAACCCTCTTTTCTGCTTCATTATTTCTCTTTCTTCTCAATATCTAGGACAAGCTTGTCGCCTTTTTGGTCGACTACAGCGATCTCACCTTTTTTGATTTGCTCAGAAATGATTGCCTCGGAAAGAATGGATTCAAGGTAATCCTCGATGGCGCGGCGAAGTGGGCGGGCGCCATTTTTTGGATCGAAGCCTTTTTCAATAAGAAAGTCGGAAGCTTTTTTGGTGAGTTTGAGACCGAACGACTTGACGGCGAGACGTTTTTTGAGGTCGGAGATCATATTGTCAAAGATTTGTTCGACCTGCTTTTTGGTAAGAGCATGGAAGACCTCGATGGCGTCAAGACGGTTGATGAGTTCTGGGCGCATGGACTTCTTGAGAGCCTTCATGGCAGCGTTTTTACTGGCTTCATATTCTTCTTCGACAAATTTGTCGCTCTTTTTATCTTTAGTGCCAAAGCCAAATTCAGTATCATCATACATCTCATCGGCGCCAAGATTGGAGGTAAGGATAATAACGGTGTTATTAAATTTAATGTGGTTACCCTGGCCATCTGTTAAGACGCCGTCTTCAAGAATCTGTAGAAGCATATTAAAGACTTCTGGGTGGGCTTTTTCAATTTCGTCAAAGAGGACGACAGAATAAGGATGACGACGCACGGCTTCAGTGAGTTTTCCGCCATCATCATAACCAACATAACCAGCAGGTGCACCAACTAGACGAGAGACATTGTGTTTTTCGCCAAATTCAGACATATCAATCTTGATTAAGGCATTGTTGCCGCCAAAAACCTCACGCGCGATCACTCTAGCGAGCTCGGTCTTGCCAACGCCGGTTGGACCCATAAAGAGGAAGGAACCGATTGGACGTTTTGGATCACCGATGCCGGAGCGACCACGGCGAATTGCCTTAGCGACAGCTTTAATGGCATCATCTTGTCCAATAATAGCCTTATCGAGGTGTTTCTCAAGATCGGTTAACATCTTCATTTCGGAGCCATGAACCTTGGAAACTGGAATGCCAGTCTTCAGGCTGATGGCGGTGGCGAGGTTCTCTTCAGTCAGAACTGGAGCAATATCGTCACTCAGTCCAGCTTTCTCGAGTTTTTCAATTTCTTCATCAATTTTAGCAACGCGAGTTTTGTAGAGTGCTGCTTTTTCAAAATCTTCCGCTTCGGCAGTTTCCTCAATTTTCTTCTGGAGGTCTTCACGTTCGATTTTTAATTTCTTATATTCACCGCCACCTTTTTTATCAGCGGCAACCTTTGCAATCGCACTGGCTTCATCGATAACATCAATAACTTTGTCTGGCATAAAACGGTCATTAATGTAGCGTTTCGACATATTAACGGCAGTTTCAAGAATTTCATCAGGGATGACTACGCCATGATGTTTTTCGTAATGGGATTTGATGCCCTTCAATATTCGTAACACAACAGTGTCAGATGGTTCTTCGACAATGACGGTCTGGAAACGACGAGAGAGAGCTTTATCCTTCTCAATAGTTTTACGATATTCATCCATAGTTGAGGCACCGATAAGGCGAATTTGACCTCGGGCTAGAGCCGGCTTCAAGATATTGGCCGCATCGAGGCTACCCTCACCAGATCCTGCACCGGAGAGGAGGTGAATTTCATCAATAAAGAGAATCAGATCCTTGTTGCCAGCGGCTTCGTCAATAATTCCCTTAATACGCTCCTCGAATTCGCCACGGAATTTAGTGCCAGCTACAACAGAACTGAGATCGATTTGATAAATTTTCTTGCCGATGAGACTGCCTGGAACTTCATTCTTGGCGATACGCGTAGCAAGACCTTCAACGATGGCGGTTTTACCTACACCAGCCTCACCGATGAGGACTGGGTTTGACTTTGTGCGACGACAAAGCACAGTGATAGTACGTTCAATCTCTTGATCACGACCGATAACAGTATCAAGCTTACCTTGCTTCGCCATCTCGGTAAGATCTTGACCATACTTGGTTAGCCATTTAAGAGGGGCCTTGCGAGTAAATCCAGCTTTTTTCTGGTCGATTTTAGCGTCTTCTGCCTGCTTTTCAGTGTACTCCTCAATAGTATTCGTCAGATTATTGAGATCGACTTTAAGGCCTTGCAGAATGAGGCTGGCGCGCGAGTTTGGCTGACGTAAAAGAGCATAAAGGATATGTTCGGTGCCAATTAATTTAATTCCTTGCTCCTTGGTGAAGTTAGCGGCCATACGAAGTGTAAGGACGGCAGCTTCGGAAAGTGACATCATGGCCATCTGAGAGCCAGGAACCTCGACGGCGGTGTGATTAATAGTCTTTTCAACCGATTCAAGATTAACATCTTCATCCGCTAAGAAGCGGGCACCGGTGCTAGTATCCTGAGAAAGGATGCCGAGAAGGAGGTGCTCTGTACTCATGTAACCGTTATTATATCTTTTGGCATAATAATCAGATTTTTGGAGTGCAAAACGGGCGTTCTCGGTCAAATTATTCATAATTTCTGTAAAATCATCTTGCATAGTTCTATTGTAAAGGAAAAACTAGCACTGTCAAGTAGCGAGTGCTAATTTATCGCATCAAGACCGGGGAGTGGGAGACCGAGCAGAAACTCGAGACTGGCGCCACCACCGGTAGAGACTAGCGTAAAATGAAGTGAGCTAGAGTGTTTTTCAAGAAGTTTTTCAACATAGCCAGCCGTATCTCCACCTAGGATAACAGACTGAGTGGTGTCAGGGTCCTTGAGACCGATAGCTTCGGCGATTTTTCTTGAAGAGAGATCAAAGCCAGGCTCCTCGGTCTTGCCGGCAGTGCCGTTCCAGATGATAGTTTGGCTTTCTGCGATGAGTGGTAAAATTTTTGCTAGCGACAGATCACCGATATCCAATTTATTACCAGATGTATCTTCACGAAAATCTTCCGCGACATAGATTTTTAGATTATCAGAAGAAAAACCATCGGCAGCGATTTTACCTACGACGATGATGTGGTCGGCGAGTGGAAGAAAACGATCAATCAGCGGTTGTTTATCGGAGATTTTAGCCCCACCGATAATGACTGTGACGGGATGAGCTGGGGATTCGAGGACTTTTTGGAGGTTTCTAATTTCCTTCTCTATGAGAAGACCAGAGACGGTCGGGAGTAAAGTGGGAATTTTAGATGTAGAAGCATGAGCGCGGTGGATTACTGCAAAACCGTCCTGGACAAAGAGTTCGGAACCAGTATCTTCAACGATTTGCTTGGCAAAATCAAGACTATTCCCTTCCTCATCAGGTGAGAAGCGCAAATTTTCAAGGAGAACAACAGAGCCTTTTGGCATGGCCTCAATCTCAGTCTTAACCTCTTGGCCAACCGTTTCCGGAATAAACTTCACTGGTTGGTTAAGTAGCTTGGAGAGTGCTGTTGCGACAGGAGCGAGAGAAAGGGCCGGGTCGATTTTACCGTCTGGGCGACCGAGATGAGAGATAATCACTAGACGATTAGGCGACTCTGAGAGGATATATTTTAGAGTTGGAATGGCAGCCTGCAAGCGAAAATCACTTTGCACGTGACCATCTTTGATTGGAACGTTAAAGTCGGTACGAATTAAGATATTTTTATTTTCAAGTGGAACGTCTTTGATAGTGGTTTTGGTAAACATATTAATAGTATATACCTAAATCTATTTTCCTCGGATAAGTTGGACGATACCGGCGAGAACTGAGAGGACACCATAAATAATTAGACCGGTGAAGACAAAATACTTGCCACCTGCACGCGTGGTGGAATATGAAAGGATGGTGAGCGCGCCACCAATTATGGCCATGGCGAGACCAACAAGGATACTACTAACACCACCGGATCTGGCAGCAGCTTTGTCGTTTTTGGCAATTTGGTTAAGGCCGTCTCTGCGTTGCTTGAGGAAATAATTCATATTGGAATTTGCATAGCGTTTGACGTTTTCACCTGTACTAGATTTTTGATTTTTGAGGATCAGAGTAAGGACATATTGGTGAGTTACTTTATGATCTTTGATGACAGACCAATCCCCTGTTTCGTCTTCGCTTTCCTCAGCTTTTTCTTCAAATTTTGCTAGCTCTCTTTTGACAAACTGAACAGCTTCTTCTCGGCTTTTGAATTGTTTAGTTTCTGTGATTTTTTCACCTTCTGAGACTGTAAGCTCGAAGCTAACATCTGAATCCTGACACTCTAAAATATTGATGAGGATTTTTTGTTCAAATTGCCTAACTTGCATCTCAAATTGATGGTCGTTAATTTTCTTGAGTTTTTTCAAGTCTTTGCCGAGAAACTCGGAGCACTCATTAATATAGTGATTGGCGGCAGAAATCGAATCAAAGCAGTAAGCGGATTCAAAATTCTTAATATTATAGACAACAATATAT
>CAJZIB010000041.1 GCA_916049555.1 uncultured Candidatus Saccharibacteria bacterium
AATTGGTCTGCCTCCGAAAAAGGCGCCTCTTTTGAGATCTTTCTTTCGCCATATTCCCTTAAATAATCGCAAATATTTGCCATAACTATATTTATATTATATCAAAAAGTTTTTTCCTAGAAATCTCGGAAGATAGAAGGTTAAAATAAGGCCAAAATAAGACCAAGAGAAGGTCAAAATAAGACCAAAGAAAACCAAAAGAAAAACCCGCCGAAGCGGGTAGATTGTGTTCTTTATCAGTATTACCTGTGATTATGTAGCATTGTCTGCAATGGCTTAGATGATTTTCTGAGTATCAGTTCTTCTCACGTAATCCAGAAGACTTAAGAAATTCTCGTCATCTTGATACAGACTCTTGTCCCACTCGTACCAGATGTCAAAAGCGGTTTCAGCGCCACTTCTCACCATCTCCTGAACCTTGGAGCTTCGAAAGACCACATTGTCTTCCTGCTCATCGAGCGGGTGTTGACGTCCCATGTCTTGATAAACCTTAGCCTGAATGTCAGCCTCAAGTTTGTCGCAATGGTGGGCAAAAACCGCCTCTCTAGTCTTCTTGTGGTCAAACTCCGTCAGAAGATCGTAATACACCTCATTTTTCTGCAAGTCACCGAGAACTTCTCGAATTGCCTTAAACTCTATCTCGATCTTCTGTCCTCTGGGGATATTATCAAAAGGCGTAATATCTCCGATCAAAACCTCACCAAGCTCATGAAGTACTAGCATCATGATAACTTTTTCAAGATCAAGATCTGTCTTAAACTCAGAATCCAGGGCGATTGCCAAAATACAGGTGCCATAGATATGTTCGGCGATACTCTCGCGCCTCTCGCCGGAAATATTCCAGTGAGTGTCGTCCCATCCGCTTCTGATCTTATACTTGAGCTGTGTTGCTAAGACGTAGAAGCGTAAGGTGTTTTCTAATTTTTCCTCCATTTTACCCCTCCTGTGAATGGTATTTTTGCACCGATACCTGTAAAAGAACACTTATATATTATAACATGAAAATATCAATTTACAAACTAGCTGCCTAAACTAACATCAGATGTGTAACGCTAAGCAAAAATAATGAGTATTGATAAAAAACAAGCATAAAAAATGGTGGTTCCGACTGGACTTGAACCAGTGACACAAGGCTCTTCAGGCCTCTGCTCTACCAACTGAGCTACAGAACCACTTTAAAAGAGTATAGCACAACATGTGCTATAATAAAAGTATTATGAAAAGAATTAATACATCCGCAATTTCTGGGATGCAGGAACTTCTTCCGAACACCCAGGTTATCTTCAATACTATCAAAGACCAGATTGCTAGGATGTACCATCTTCACGGCTATCAGTATATTGAGACCCCGACCATCGGGCGTACTGATATTCTCTTAGCAAAGGCCGGTGGCGACACCGAAAAACAGATTTACAAGGTGGTAAAAACTGCCGAGACTGCCGACGAGGCTGACCAGGCATTACGTTTTGATCACACCGTGCCTCTCGCTCGCTATGTGGTTGAACACGAAAGTGACCTAACTTTTCCATTCAAGGTCACCCAAATTGGCCGCAATTTCCGAGGTGAACGTTCTCAAAAAGGGCGCTTCCGTGAATTCTATCAGCTCGACGTTGACGTGATCGGCCGCAACACTTTATCTATCGCCTATGATGCTGATGTCGTAGAGACAGCCTATGCCGCTCTAAAGACCTTCATCAAGCCAAAGATGCTCATCCGCATCAGCAACCGCAAAATCCTATCTGGCTTCCTCGAGGCTCTCGAACTTGCAGAGATCTCGAAAGACATTTTTGATGTAATTGATCACGCCGAAAAGGTGACGGTAGAGCAGACTAAGTCAGCTCTAGAAGAGTTGAATATCTCTGCTGACAAAATCGCCAAGATTCTCGATTTTATCAAAATCAATGGCGAACGTGAGACAGCCGTAGCGGCTCTCCGCGCCCTCGAGATCAAAAACGCCCAGTTTGAAGCTGGTGTAGCAGAAATCGACTTTGTACTTAAAACTCTTGAGCAGCACGGCCTCACCGGAGTCGCTATTGCCGACATGCTGATCATTCGCGGCCTCGATTATTACACTGGCACAGTATTCGAAACTATTCTCCCAGAGTATAAAAACATTGGCTCAATCTGTTCTGGTGGCCGTTATGAAAACCTCGCCAGTAACTATACCGATCAGTCCTTCCCGGGTGTCGGTATTTCGATCGGCCTCACTCGTCTATTTTACATTCTCGAAAGCAATCAGATGCTCGGTGAATTTCAGTCTACTTCAGTCGATTATGTGCTTGTTCCACTCTCTGATGCGGAATATGGTTTCACTAGTCAGGTCGCAGAGACCCTCCGTAAGGAAGGAAAAAGTGTCGATATTCTTTATTCTGATAAAAAGCTGGGAGACAAGATGAAATATGCTAGCAAAAACGCAAAGTATGTCGGTGTTATTGGCGAAAACGAGGCTGAAAGCCGTAGTGTTGAATTCAAGCAGCTAGTTACCGGCGAAAAAGAAACTATGCAGTTTGCCTAAAAATTTATAATCCTGAGTATGATTTAAAACAGCTCATTATTTCAGAAAAGGAAAGAAAAATATAAGTAAAAAAGATGGCCTAGACCATCTTTTTTTGAAAGGGCATTCTATAGACATTCCAAATACTACCTCTGTAAAACCGAACACCATTTTCAAAATCCGAACAAACTACTCTAAATATCAAAACATTAAACATAAATATTGCAACTTATAAAATACAACTATTAAGACATAATATTCATTAAAAACAAGGTTGACGAATAATCCACTCATGCTAAACTATATATAGAACTTGGGCGAAGTTGAGAGACGCCGAAGTTCAAAGGGTGGAGTGTGAAGTAATTTGGCTAGATTGCTTGCATCTTTACTGCAGATCTAGGAATAAGAAATTCTACCCAAAATTACAGAGTAATTAAAAATACACCCGCAAGGTGTATTTTTTTATTTCTTTCTATGCTAAAATTAAGCCATGGCACTGTGGCGGAGTGGTTACGCAGCGGTCTGCAAAACCGTGTACACCGGTTCAATTCCGGTCGGTGCCTCCAAAACTCAAACGCATTAACTTAAACAAGTATTTTATTAAAACGTGAAGAACGACCACAACAAAATCTTCTTATCTGTTATTATCCCTTCATATAATGAAGCTAAAAATTTTCAACGTGGCTGCCTGAAAGACCTCCTACCGTTTCTTGAGCAACAAGGATACGCGTATGAGGTTATTTTTTCTGACGACGGCTCCACTGACGAGACTGTAAAATTACTATCCGATTATCGTGACGCCTGGCAAACACGCCTCCAGAATGGGGAATTAATTGTATTGAAAAATCAGCATGGTGGCAAGGCGTCCACAGTTTGTGCTGGCATGAAGCAGGCGCGCGGAGCATGGCGACTCTTTACCGACTTTGACCAGAGTACGCCAATTTCTGAGGTCAGGAAGTTATTAAAATACCAGGATTCCTTTGATATTATCTTTGGCTCGCGCAAAATCGATACTAAATCGGTCCACGCCAAGTGGTACCGCAAATTTATCGGTGATACCTTTAATTTGATCACCCGCTCTCTAACTGGTCTCAAGATTCGTGATACACAGTGTGGTTTCAAGCTCTTCAATGAAAAAGCAAGCGTAATTTTTGATCAACTTTATGTCTATAATCCAGAGCGAACTAACGAGGCTGGTGCTTTCACGGGGGCTTTCGATGTCGAATTATTTGTAATCGCAAAACAACTCGGACTTAAGGCAAAAGAAGTGCCAATCCGCTGGCAGCACTTCGCCACCGACCGCGTCAATATCGTCAAGGATTCCTGGCGCATGTTCAAGGATATTTTAAAAATCCGCAAAGCCAAATTACAGGGGCGTTATCAAGGCTCCAAAGATTAAGGCTCCAAAAATTAAGACCCCAAGGATCAAGGTCCTAAAGATCAAGGTCCTAAAGATCAAGGCCCTAAAGATTCATAGCTAGGAATAGCTGGTTATTTTCGGCAGAAGTCGCTATATTTCAGGGCATGCTCAGTGTCCTGATTTTTTATTTTAGAAAAGCCAGCATCCTCTAATATTGTTGTCATTTTTGCATCATAATATACATAGCGCACGCAATTAAATTTCTTCAAATCCTGCTCGTTGAAAATCTTAAATTCACTCTTATTAAGCGGCGCATAGCCACCTCCTAGCTCCTCGTATGGTGCATAGAAATAGATTTTATTATTAGGTAGTAAATAATATCCGAGCTCAATTGCCTCATATGGAGAATCTGTCAGAATTGGCAGCTCTGTTGACCGAGCCTGGTTACTCTTATCTTCTTTTTTATCGGTAGCAGAAATCCGTGTCGCCATTTCACGAATATCTGGCTTCTGCATCCTCTGAAAATTAAAATTACCGACCTGGATGAGATTAAAGATTCCAAATCCCACCAGCGCAAACAGGTAAACCATCGAGAAATAACGTTGCCTAGACCGCGCTTCGAATACTAAATAGGCAATCAAGGCAATCAAAAACGGTGCCGAATAAACCAGGTATCTCTCAACATACATCGGCTTAACCAAACAGATCAAAATCTCCACAAGGAGTGGTCCCGCTGCCATAAAAATTAAGAAGCTGGTGTTTTTCTGTTTGTTTTTTATTTTTTTCGCGAGCAATACTCCAAACAGGGTGATGAAGCCCAGAATTAGTATCCCAAAAATCTGGTCAAGTTGCCAAATCGGTTTATATAGTAAATTAAAAGAGAAGACTCCAAGTAGATTATTTACCGTCATTGGTTCTGAAATTTGCGCTAGCGCACCGTTGGTAAATTGCTTTATCGCGACAAACAGCCATGGTGTAAATAATAGAACGGCAAGGATGTACATTAGCCAAAACTCTTGGCGCAGGATCGGCTTCTTGTTTTTTACTGTCTGCCAAATTAGATATGCAAAATGGGTCAGCCAAATCACAATCGTATAATATAAGGTCAGCATCCCCAGCGCCACTAGTACTGCATAAGCAAATTGCAATAAATGGCGTCGCTTTGCGTTTTTCTCGGCATCAATTAGGACTAGAACGATGGTTGCAAGTACTGCCAACATGGTTGCCATGGCGTACATTCTGATTTCAAAGCCGTAGCGGATTAACATTGGTGAAAGACAGAGTAATAAGGTTGCAAACCCAGCAAAGGGTTTATTAAATAAACGTTTTAGGAGTATCGCCATCAGAATAATTGCAAAAAACATAGGAATTACACTGGATAACCTGAGGCTTAACTCGCCGAACCCGAATAATCCACCCCAAAAATGTAGGAACAAATAATAGACTGGCGGATGCACGTCGATTGCTGTTAGATGAACTAACTCGCCAATAGGTCTTTTTGCTAAAGTGATTGAATAGGCCTCATCAAACCAGACGCTTTGACTCATGCCAATCGATAGAGAAATTACCGCAAAAATTAGCGCAAATCCAACAACCAGGAGTAAGAAGTGCTTCTCAAATAGCGCGCCAAGTTTTACTCTAAGGCTTTTTACTGACAATATATCTTTTTCCAATGTATCTTTTTTTACCATATTTTCTGATTTACGAGTTCCCATACGCTCATTTTACCACGTATTATATGGTAAAACCTTGGCAACTGTACTATAATACAGCTATGCCCGAATGGCGGAATTGGTATACGCGTTCGACTTAAAATCGAATGGAGAAATCCATATGGGTTCAAGTCCCATTTCGGGCACCAAATCGAAGCTAAATCCTCTGAGCAATCGGAGGATTTTTTGTTCTACTATCTAGCCTCAAAAATATTCCAGCACTATCTTTAAATTTTGCTTATGCTATAATCAAAACATGAACTTCAGGTCAATCTTTTCAAATAAATATCAGAAAGTAGAAACAGCTATTATAAGCTCCAAGAGGTACTCGTTTCTGCTAGGCATTATCTTTACTGCTTCAACTTTTGCCATTGCGGCAGCTTTTTTAATTATTTCACAAAATAGTACCTTTGCCTCCCCATCGACGCCGCCAACACCGGTAACTATTTCATTATCAGTTGATCAGCCAACTCTAGATTTGAGTTTTACTCAATCCGATATCGCATCCGCTACTCCAAAAAATGTCGCCATGGGTTTTTCTCTACAAACAAACAATAGAACTGGTGCAACAGTCTACGTTTCTAGTGTGGATGAAAATACTAACCTGAAAAATACAAATATCTCAATCACGGATACGATCAACTCTATCTCTGCACAGTCAGCCCTCAATACAATCCCAGAAAATCAATGGGGGTATCGCATTTCAAGCGCCGCGTCCCCTGTTTTATATAATCCAATTCCAAAGGCTAGCGCTCCAGACGCTGCCTTTATCACTAATACAATTAGCACATCGGCAGCCCCTGCAACTGGTGAAATTAATTTTGCCGCACACATCGGTGCAGGGCTTACTCCGGGAACTTATACTAAACAAATACTCTTCACCGCCACAGATCGGAAGAGCACACGTCTGAACTCCCAGTCACTCCGCGAAATCTCGTATGC
>CAJZIB010000042.1 GCA_916049555.1 uncultured Candidatus Saccharibacteria bacterium
CAGAAGGTGGACACCAGGTCCTGGCACTCCTGCTCGCTCAGACTCCACCCGTTATCCTAGTAAACCAAATTGATAAACAAACGATGTATTCATCTGGAAAATCACACGCTTCATGCTCCAGGTTCGTTCAATATAGGTAAATTCTTCAGAGTTTTTATCCAAAATAAAACCATTAATACTGGAAGTGAAGAAATTATTTGCTGATGGCCAGAATGCCTTTTGAATATCAGCTAGCATCACGGTAATTGATAAGACTACCAGAAGAATTGAACTAAATTTTATGATTTTATGCTTTACGTTCTTATTTAGAAAAATAATGATAGTCAGGAGAATCAAAAACTGAACAATATTAGTTAAAGTAAAGGCAAGGCTTCCAATTCCCGCAATCACAAGTAATGCATAGTCTTTTAGCTCTAGTTTTTTGTCGATCATGCCGGATGCAATTACCCACATTAACATTAACCCAAATTGCGAGAATACATAAGTCTCAAAAATTGAATTGAAAGCAACTTGGGTAAAAGCAAAGGTCAAAATAATTGTTGCAAGCAAACTTGTCTTCTTGCTAGCCTTTAACTTTTGCATTAACCGATAAAATAATGTTGCACTTAAGGCTCCAATCGCAGCTTCGAAAATCACTGCCGCAACAACCACGCCAGTTAACTTTCCTAGAACTCTTACAAATGGTTGAGTTAGAATTACAAAAAGTGGATGCACCGACGTTCTATAGTGTAGTCCATCTTGCAAAGTCATATCCTGTAGGACTCTAGGAGTATCCCCACCATAGAAAACATCAGTTTCGGTACCGTTAGTTATGAGGTTTACAAAGGATAATAAGAATAAGTTTAGTGCAAAGACCAGTGAAAATATTTTTAAGAACTCTTTTATTCTGTCACCGTGGTTTTTTAGAAAATCCTTCATCTTCACCTTTATGTCTTTCATCTTATTTTTTCCTTACTCCACCTCTTAATCTAGAAATCTTCCTTCATCTTTTTAATAAATGCCTTCCAACTGTGTCTCTCCTCTAGTAATTTCTGAGCTGCCTCCACATAGTTTTCATATTTCTTTGGATTTTTCCTGAAGTCCTTTAGTTTCTTCACGTATCCATCAACGTCCCGGATTTCTTTTACCAAGGAACCGGTCTTGCCGTCCTGGATAAACTCATGCACCCCACCATCATTGCTAGCCAAGATTGGTAAACCTGCTGCTGTTGCTTCCAATATAATATTTGGTACGCCATCCCCCACGCTTGTGTAGAGTAGTATGTCATAGTCATCGGTTGGTATGTTTGAAAAGCCATCAAAAGCTCCACGATATTTAATTACAGGTACACCATTGAAGAACTCCTTATTAACATCATCAGAAAATGCACCAAACACGTCGATTTGAAATTCATCCGGATTTAGTTTGTTCGCAATCAACTTAATCATGTCTGGCATTTTTTCTCTCGTTACTCGGCTTGCCCAGAGTACGCGAACTTTTTTATTTGCCTCAGCATGGTGTATTTTTTTTACTTCATCCATAATTGGTTGATATTGTACCTTAAACATCTTTTTGTCTAATGCATTTTTCTCAACCGACTCCTCCACGAAAGTTTGATTATCGGTAAAAATCTTCTTCACTACTTTATAGACGTCAAAAATGAATGGATCATCGAACGAGAATCTACAAGTAAAGTTACTCTCTGGAATAAAACAAGAAGCGAACACTGAGACCGTTAATTCATAATGATTCTTAATCAACTCCTGATGTTTATAAGCCCAATCATAGGCATATTCAGAGTTGATGATATGTAATCGCTTACATTTTAGCTGTGTGATTACCCTTGATAATAACTCATCCTTTTCATATGGTGGTAAACCATCTGCTAATTTACCAAACTCGATCAAGTCGGTATTCTTTGGAAGCATCTTAGCCCAAACATTCTTGTTTGGTAGAGTCGTAATCACGGTGAACTTAGAGCCTGGGTGAATTTCCTCAATCGCCTTCATCATATTAAGCATCACCTTGTCAGCCCCACCTCTAACTACCCAAGGTACCATGAAAATATAATCCGGCGTATGTGTTACAGATTGAGCAATCTTCAGATAAGTCTCCCCAATAATCGATAAGTCACTTGGGTCATAAATCTGAGTGCGCTTCAAAATGAAAGGGTATGGATAAAGCTGGGTTTCAAGCGGATTAATCTTCGCCCATTCTCTCACTACAAAGTCAGGAATCTTACTTTGTCGATTTTTCTGATTGAGACTATTTAGAACTTTAAGAGTTAGTTTTGCTGGCGGTGTAATAAAATAATTTAAGAAATTATTATCACGGATTTTCTTATATAGCCTGTATCCTTTTCGTTTTATTGAAACTCCAACTGACACATCAGCATGTGTCTCATGACTAAAACCACGTACTTTATCGAAATCAAAGAATTCCATATATGGGATTATCTGATTCATGCTATTGCTCGATGAAAGACGAGAATTACTAGATCTACGATAAAAGAGAATAGTTTCTTTGGCAATTAAGTGTTTAATTCCAGCATGCGTGGTTTCTACATTGAAAACATAATCTTCATGGGAATATCCGCCGGTTAAATGTTTATAAGGATGTTTTAGGATAGTTGAAGTTTTTGCCATTAAAATTGCACACCAACGATTCTCACCTAATAGAACAATCGTATCCTTTTCTACTGGGAGGGTTTCTTTCTGGATCGTCAGTACATTATTTACTCCTGTGCCAAAAGTCAAAATACCCTCTGGGTGTACGATAACTTCTTCTGTTGCTCCAATCAAAACCCCATATGCAGCTATCAGCCAGTTGTCAGAAATTAAGTCATCTCCATCTAGAAATGTTATGTATTCGCCTCGTGCCTTTTGTGCTAAAAAGTTACGTGATGGTCCAGGATCACCAAAACTATTTTCAAAAATCTCAACACTAGGATTATCCTTATATCTCTGGAAGTAATCCTTAGTAATTTGATCACCATTATCAATATGAATCAATATCTCATAACTGATATTTTTTTCTTCAAGCTTTTTGGTTGCCTCCAGGATGCTTCGCATAGTTTTATGGGCAACTAAGCCCTCATTATGCGCGGTTATCGCAACCGTTAAATCGTACCTCTTCATATTATCTTGTATTATAGCATAGTGTATCTAATGTTATAATTAAGATATGGAAAAAACCACTAAACGGTCATCTACTTCGTCGAGCATCATTTTAATCCGTAACACGCTTCCTCAAAATTATGGTGGTGGCGAAACTTATCAACTCACTCTTGCCCAGGTTCTGTCTGACCATCATTATCACCCAATTATTATGTCATCCTCTTCTCAGCTTCTTGAAGATGCCAAAAAGAAAAAAATTAGCTCTGAAAAAGCCCCCTTTTTAAAAAACCAAAACTGGAGTGGTTTCAGAAATTTTTTTCTTCCACTCTATATCTTATGGCAACACTACCTCTATTTCTGGTATCTCCATCAATTCAAAAGACTTAATCCTAAAACCGTTATAATTGAGTCTCGTGACGATTGGATTGCTGCAACTCTTGCTGCAAAAAAACTCAAGATCCAGATCCTCTGGCTCGATCATATGGATTTTAGAAGTTGGGTTTTACAAAATGTTGAGCAAAAATACAAGAATGCTATCGGGAAAAAAATACTCCGCCTTGCTAAATATGCTGACCGTGTAATTTTTATTTCTGATTTTGAAAGAAATTATTTTGAAAACTTAATTAAGAAGACTTCAATCAAAAACCTCACGAATTTAGTTACTATCAAAAATGGGGCCATTGATTCATTTTTTAACTACCAAAATCAAGTCATAGAAAAAGATTCATTTATCTATCTCGGTCGTCTCGAAGAATACAAGGGAATTAAAGAACTTATTTCTGCCTTTTCTGAAGTTGCCCCAGATTTTCCTACTGCCACTCTTCATATTTATGGCACGGGGTCGCTTGCAAATTATTGTGAAGAACGCCAAACGTCTCAGATCATATATCATGGTTTTACCGATAAGCCTCTAGAAAAAATCGCTACCGCAGAAACTTTTGTTCTAGTCTCCCATATTGAGGGCCTTAGTCTTTCACTGATTGATGCCGCCATGCTCGGAAAACCGATTATCGCCACCAATATTGACGGTAATCCAGAAGTAGTTCAGCACCAAAAAAATGGAATATTGGTTCCCGTTAAAGATGTCAACTCTATTATGAAAGCCTTGCGGAAAATGTTAATGAATAAAGAATTAAGAATACAGTATGGTCAAGCCTCAAGAAAAAAATACCTTCAAGATTTTAATTTTCCAAGGACCATAAAAGAACAGCTAATTCCGATTATTGAAGGAAAATAAAATGTCAAAATCTCCACTCGTCTCCGTTATTGTCCCAACTTATAATAACGAAAAATATCTAGCAAACTGCATCGACTCTCTTCTGGTGCAGACTTTTCAGGACTTTGAAATCATTGTCGTTGATGATGGTTCCACCGATCAAACCACAAAACTCCTCGAAACCTACAAGACCAACCCAAGCATTCGAGTCCACAGCCAGCCTAATTCCGGTATCTCTGTCGCCAGAAATCAGGGACTCAAATTGTCCCGTGGCCAGTTTATAAGTTTCGTGGATAGTGACGATTGTGTCACCCATGATTTTCTTGAAAAACTCATCGCTCCACTCCTCCAAAATCCCAATATCGACATTACCGTCTGTGGTTATCAAGAAATCTATCAAGATCATAAAATATCGCATCCATTAGATCCTCAAATTATCACTGGCACAGAAGCCACCAAAAACTTTCTTTTAAAGCAACAGGATTTTGACATTTTAATCTGGAATAAACTTTGCAGAAAAACCTTATTTGAAAAACACCACATCCTCTATCCAGCCGGCCAGATTCATGAAGACAATCTTACAACCTATAAACTTTTTGCTGCAGCTAAGAATATTCAGTATCTAAAAGATGAATTATATTTTTATCAACGAAAAAATTCTTATATCACCAAAAACTTTACCTCGACTGAAAAAACTTTAAAACGTCTCCAGGCAAAAGAACAAATGGCAGAAGAAGCAAGAAAATATCTCAATACCCCAGATTTTGACCTCGTCTGTGATATCGCAAAAATCTTAGCCTATTTTGCCTTCATTGATAATTCCATAACCGGCCACATCGAAAAGAGTTATTTTAAGGAATATCGTAAAAAAGCCCTAAAGGCCTTAAAATCTAATAGCCAAAATCCCTATCTCACAAACAAACTCCGCCTCTATAATAAACTACTCTCGTCTCCTCTTGGCGCTCTCTATTGGATTTTTCGAAAAATCACCCTAAAGAGTATATAATATAGGAAGGTTATAAATAGGAGTTAATAATATGAAGATTCTCGTCACCGGCGGCACTGGCTATATCGGCTCTCACACCGTTGTTGAATTACAAAAACAGGGTCACCAAGTTGAAATCCTGGATAATTTATTTAATAGTAAAATCACCGTCCTAGAAAAAATCAATCAACTCACTGGGCAGACTCCAGTTTTTCATCAAGTTGACTTACTTGATTATCAAAAAATGCGCGAACTTTTTGCTGCCACTCAGTTTGATGCAGTCATTCATTTTGCCGGACTCAAAGCTGTTGCTGAATCGATCGAACAGCCACTCCGCTATTATGAAAACAATGTCACCGGCACCCTCAATCTCTTGAAGTGTATGGCCGAATTCAACGTTAATAAAATTATTTTCTCCTCATCTGCTACTGTTTATGGCAGCCTCAATTCTGGTAGGCTCGATGAGTCCATGACTACCGGCGTTGGTATCACTAACCCTTACGGTGAAACTAAACACGTCATTGAAAAGATTCTTGAAGCTGAGGCTATTGCCCGCCCAGAACTCTCTGTCGTGATTTTGCGCTACTTTAACCCAGTCGGCGCTCATGCTTCCGGACTTCTTGGTGAAGATCCAAACGGTATTCCAAACAACCTTATGCCAGTCGTCATGCGTGTTGCCGAAGGTAAAATCAAAGAGCTCCAAGTCTATGGTGATGATTATGATACTCCAGACGGCACCTGTATCCGTGATTACATTCACGTGGTTGATCTCGCCAAGGGTCATCTCGCCGCTTTGAAAGCCACAGAAACTCCAGGCGCCAAGGTTTATAACCTAGGCTCAGGCAAGGGCTCTTCGGTCCTCGAAATCATCAAGGCCTTTGAAGAAGCTAGCGGTAAGCCACTTGCTCATCGCATCACCGACCGCCGTCCAGGTGATCTAGCTGAAATCTATGCCGATCCAGCGAAGGCCAAGCGCGAACTTGATTGGCAGACTGAGCTCACTGTAGCAGACGCCATGCGCGATACGATTAATTTTCTTAATCACCAGAATTAATTTATAAGATAGACTCCTATATACAATAAAAATATCGAACGCTAAGT
>CAJZIB010000043.1 GCA_916049555.1 uncultured Candidatus Saccharibacteria bacterium
TTGCTCTTTGACGCTAGGAAGTGATATTTCCGCATCGGTAAGATTGCCAAGTTTTATGTATTTAATAACTCCACCAATTGACAGTTTTCTTAACTCTTGAATATACCGCGTCATAAAATGGTAGAGGTATGGAAGATGAAGCCTTCCGTCGCCGTTAGATTCGATAATATACGTTCGTTGATATGCGTCAAATTTTCCGTTGTAATATTTAGCATTTAGATCGCCATTTCCAGCAACTAGTACACACTCACAATTGTATGAATATGTAGATATTCGCAACGGTTCTTTCGAACACGTAAAGAATGGATATGTGCCATCTTCAGAAGCCGCATTGGCATCCAATTTGCCGGTTCTAATCTTCGTTAGCTCTCCAAGTTTAACTTTCATGATACCTCTACAAATCCGGATTTGTAGAGGTAAATTTTATGCAAAGACTAGGCGATTACATAAAAGAATATTCCGCCAGAAATAAACTTGATGAAGAGATTCCTGTATATAGCGTTACAAATTCAAATGGTTTCTGTCGCGATTATTTTGGAAAGGAAGTTGCAAGCAATAACAAAAGGACATATAAAATCGTTCCGAGGAATGCCTTTGCTTATAACCCATCAAGAATCAATGTTGGTTCAGTAGACTACCAACATTACGAAGATAGGGTTATTGTCAGCCCTCTATATAATGTATTTACGGTGGATGAGAAAATTTTACCGCAATACCTCTATTTTTATCTAAAAAGTCCAAATACTATGAAGAGAATACGAACTGTTGCGTCCGGTAGTGTTAGAGATAATCTGAAACTGTCGATGCTATGTGAGTTTCCGATTCAGGTTCCATCTATAAATAGACAGCAAAATATAATAGAACTTCTAGAAAAAGCACAACGCATTATCGATGAAAAGAATAACGAGCTAGAGAAACTTGATAATTTCATCAAAGCCCGATTTGTCGAGATGTTTGGGCTACCAGGCACGGATCCATTTGAGTATGGCAAGGTTAAGCTCGGGGAGTGTTGTGAGATAAATCCAAAGAAAGCAAAAGATACGCGCTTAGCTGATGAAATAGAAGTTTCTTTTGTGTCAATGCCATCCGTTTCTGAAAAAGGCGAAATAGATCCATCAGACATACGTAAGTATGAAGTCGTCAAAAAAGGTTTTACCTACTTCGCGGAAAATGATGTGTTATTTGCAAAAATTACACCATGCATGGAGAATGGTAAGGGTGCTGTAGCAAAAGGGCTGATGAATGGAATAGGATTTGGTTCTACTGAATTTCACGTTTTACGCCCAATTGAAGGCCTGAGTAATTCATATTGGATTTATGTAATAACGTCGTTTAAGACTTTTAGGAGAGATGCCAAGGCTAATATGACTGGTAGCGCTGGCCAAAGAAGAACACCAGCTTCGTTCTTAGAAAGCTATGAAGTATCGCTTCCGCCAATTGAACTCCAGAATCAATTTGCTGCTTTTGTCGCTCAGGTCGACAAATCAAAATTTGCGCTTGTAAAATCAATTAAATTACTTAAAAAGTCACCCTTTGATATACTTCTAGGGCTTCTCTAACTCCATACTCCGGGTTGGTTTTTACTTATTATGATATATAGAAATTTACTAAAGCCCACGACGGATTGAAGGATGTACATGTGTGAGGGGGTGAAATATTAGACATTGGGAAGCGGTAAAAAGCAAGATTAATGCTATTATATCGATATGACACTTAGTGAGAATGTTATTTATGAGGATTATGGGAAGCTTTTTCTTGATGGGTTTGTAGGTAGCTGGCCAAAAGAAGCTTCCCGAGGGGTTATACAATTCCCTGACGGTGATATCTTGATTTTTGTTAAAGAACGTATCGGACAATATAAATTACCAGGAGGTGGTAAGGAACACGATGAGACTCCAGAACAAACTTTTGTACGTGAGGTCTATGAGGAGACAGGCTATATGGTGAAAAACATACGCAAGATTGGGATTACAAGAGATCAGACTCAAACTTCGCATATATTTACAGCGGAGCCATATGGCGAGGCGCAAGAAATCCAGCCAGATGAGGATGAAATTAGGTTCGGCGCTAAATGCTTAAAGATGAATCCGGCAGATGTTTTGAAAAACATGGAAAATTTTATTAACGAACGTAAGTATAATTCAGATGAGGCCTCATTGCTCCAGTGTTATTTTACTTTCAGGGACTATAAAATTTTGGAATACTTCCTGAAGCACAATTAGTTACTGTAAATTGTTTTTTTGAGCCTCAAGATATTGTAAAGATAGTGATACAATCATATTATGAAACCAGACGCAACATCAATTCTATCTTTTATAAATAGCGCGGATAAGACTTTTGTGATTCCGGTCTACCAGAGGAATTATTCTTGGAGTGCTGAGGAGTGCGGCAAGCTGTTTGAGGATTTGCTTGATTCCATGAAGACTGGCAAACGTCATTATTTTGGAAATATTGTATTCTACGCTAAAGAAACTAACGCCTGGGCAGGATATTCTGAACTCATCCTCATTGACGGACAACAGAGGGTTACGACGACTATGCTGCTTCTTGCTGCGATTCGGGATGTTGAGGAAGACGAAAATAAACGCGCTAGAATAACAAACACATACCTACTAAATAGAAATAGCGATACTAAGGAGCGAGTGAAGCTCAAACAGATTGAAACTGATAGGGATATCTATGAGTCGATTATCAACGGTGAATTTGACGAGTCGTCAGACAGCAATGCGGGAAGAAATTACAAGACATTCAAGCGACTGATTCGTGAATCTGGTGTTAAAACTGACGATATTCTAAATGCGATTAATAACTTGGAAGTTGTGGCTTTGGATCTGAAATTAAATGAAAATAAAGAACGCACAGAATCGCCACAGATTATCTTTGAAAGTATCAATGCTACTGGAAAACCATTATCTACTGCCGATTTGCTTAGAAATTACCTGCTGCTCGGCATAGATGATTCAGAGCAAGAAAGATATTACAAGGATTATTGGCTGATTATCGAGAAAGGTATTGGCGATGCTAATATTTCTGACTTCATTAATAAATATTTGATCATGAAAATTGGCGATAACGTAAATAAAAATACGGAATATGCCGAGTTTAAAAAATATCTTTCTAAAAATAATATTGAGGCGATTGACGCACTCAAAGACCTTGCGCATTATGCAAAATATTATGGATGGATACAAGAGCCGGAGAAGGCGAAGGATTTTGACAAAAAAGTTTCCCTCCAGCTTGAAGACTTAAGAGAACTCAAAACGGCTTCCATGGCGCCGCTACTGCTATTCTTGTTGGAAAAAGCCGATGACGATGCCGTGATTGGGTTTAACTCGAATGAGATACTAGAAGCTTTGGCTGTTTTGGAGTCCTGGGCATTTCGCGCTCGTGTGGTTGGTGCGTTAACAAGTGGTGCGTTTAATACAATTACTTCGACGAGTCTTCTAAATAATTTGAAGCGTGCTACCGGAGATGATTATCATAATCAGATTAAGTTTGAACTATCTAATTATCGTACGTATGACATCTGGCCAAATGACGATGATTTTATGGAGGCATTCAAGAAATATAATTTCTATAAGAACTACAATAAATATGTACAGCGAAAACTTGAGAACGCCGTCTCAAACGATCATCATAACTGGCGACCAGATTCCATTGAACATATTATGCCAGAAACCCTCAGTACGGATTGGAAGAAACGGCTGGGTGAAAATTATAGCGAGATTCATGGCGAATATCTGCATACGATCGGCAATCTGACGCCGCTCAATATGACGGATAATATTATAAATTCCAATGATCCATTCTCTGTTAAGTTGCCGCAATATAAGTCATCTAGCTGGAAGTTGACTCGCGATGTTTATGATGATTTTAAAGATACTGAAAACTGGGGTGTGGCTGAAATTAATAGTCGTGCGGAGAACCTTGCGTATAAGGCGTCGAAGATTTGGTTTGGACCTATGCAGCGCGAGAGACAGATTGAAGCTGACGTGAAGAAGAAAACTGATGATTATCGTCGGATTCTTGCGGGTAAAGTTGCTTGTGAAACAATTTTTCATATTAAATACACCAAGGGTGAGAATGGTAGCGGGCATCTGATTGATGCAAAGATGCGCATCGAGGTTATTAATGATAAGCCACGTTTTATTGTAATGGCAGGGTCGAGGATTTTTCCTTATGCTCTTGAGGGGGTTAAGCCTACGTTTGAAGATAAGATTAGGAAGTGCGGATGGCATGATGAGGTGGTACTTGAAGAGGATATTAATATCTTTGAATCACCTTCGGCGGCGTCGTGCTTTGCAGTTGGTGGGTCATCGAATGGCTGGACTTGGTGGATGAATAGTAATGGCGAAACTTTGGACGAGATCGTGGCAGGCGATTTGGAAAGAAGTTACGAGGAGTAAAACACATGTTTCATATTATCGGAATCGATTTCGGATCAACTAATGATGAGAGAAATTGTAACAAAGAGATGATGTTATAATATGGTTATAGTGAATAATCCTAAACACAGTGAGCGATCTGAACAAATGGTTGGCCCAGGAGATGTTTCTTATGTTGCCGCGCAAATCTTAACAGTTGCTAAAGAGTTGGGTATTAATGCTGATGCTGGCGGCGCTAGTATTGGCCCTACATATACCAAATTTGGGTTTACGATTCTTGACGATTTATTTGATGATGGTATTCTGGCGAGTTTTGAAGAAATGCTCGCAAACGAATTGCAACGTGGTTCTGCTATAAAATGTACTCGTATAGATAAGAAGTTGGCGATAGTGGTCCCGCATATAAGACGTTTGTATCCAAATTTTAAGCAATATCTTACAAATAAAGCTAATAATAAAGATCAGATTCCTTTACTAATAGGGATGGATATTGATGGAAAAATTTTTTACTCGTCTCTGGATAAAACCTCAAATATTCTAATATGCGGTAGTTCTGGTTCTGGCAAATCGATGTTTATTAATCAGATTCTTTGTTCATTGATTTTTAATTACAAGCCAGAAGAGCTGGGGCTAGTGTTAATTGATCCAAAAGCAGTTGAACTCGACTCATTTAAAGACCTTAAACATTTGGTATTTCCCTTTGCAAGCTCAGTAGATAAAACTGACGATGCACTTACGTGGGTGATAAATGAAATATCTAATCGAAAGACCAATAGACGGGAGAAATATAAGCCAATCCTAGTTGTAATTGATGAATTTGCTGACTGTGCAGCTAGGAATAAAATGTTTCATACCCAAATAGAGTTTATTACTGAAAATGGTCCAGCTTTCAATATCTTTATTATTATGTCGTCGCAAAACCCTCGCTACTTCATTTATGGTAACCACAAGGCTAATGACGATTTAAGCTATAAAACATTGAATAAGCTTTTCAAGACTAAAGTTATATTTCATATGTCTTATGATTCAAAAAAATTAATTAACGAAGATGCAGGTAAATACCTATTAGGAAGTGGTGATATGTTTTTTTCTTGCGAAAATAAGTGTTTAAGATTGCAGGGATTCTATATTAAGGATGATACAATTAAAAAGCTCTGTGATAATAATTTATGCTAAATAAAATATATGATTACCTATAAAATAATTTACGACATTACGCAAGACGCCTATAACTGGTTTAATTCCATAAATAATTTTGGTGGAATGAAAAAAATAAGAGACCCAAAAGATGTTAAAATCGCTACTTAGATCGAGGGGGCTAAATTTTTCGGAAGCGAAAAAATCCTAATTCCCTACCTCAATGAAAGAAATACTAGAGTTGAGATGGCTCCAGAACGGTTCAAGGAGATTATGGAAAATGAGCTAAACGAGAAATTTGGATTAGCAATTCAGAGACTTGAAGAGGTAACCGGGAAGCCGCTAGCAATTAATGGTTGTGCTAAAAATCGCGCAAAAGAAATTAAAAAAATTTCGCCAAACTCGGTTTCGCCAAGTGAAGACCTACTCTTTCTAATAACGACTTTTCCGGCGATGATTGTCTATTATGAAGAAGGCGTGATTTTTACCTACGCAAAAATTGATAATGAATTATGGGGTATGCCACTCGATGGGATTTTGCACGAACTGATGCATTTTCAGACTAATTATTATTATAGAGAGAATCCAAATTCAAAAATTTCTACCCTATCTGAGTACGAATACTATATATTAAAGGAATCTTTGACGGCACTGCTTGATGAATTTTGGAAGCCAATTATGACTTTGCCCGATGCAAGTTATCCAGAATTTCAAGTATTAAGAGATAAAATACGAAAGTATTATTATGAATGTCGTGATTTTGACAAACTAATGGAATATGGTGCAAAAAGAAGTTATTTCTTGAGATCTTAATTTAGAAA
>CAJZIB010000044.1 GCA_916049555.1 uncultured Candidatus Saccharibacteria bacterium
CTGCTGCTTGCTCTTTTGCGCACCTCTATTTCAAAACCATTTAAACTCCTCAAGAAAATACCAAAATATCCAAAATCCAAGTTTTTGCAAAAGCTCGCCGATTTTAATCCACTTCAGTCCTTTGCCAAGATCTATATTGGCATCATCCGCGGTACGCCAGCTCTCGTGCAACTCCTTATTATGTACTATGTAGTTTTTGGCTCCATCCGTACTATGCCAAAACTCATCGTTGCCGCAATCGCTTTTGCCATCAATAGCTCAGCTTACATTGCAGAGATTATTCGCGGTGGCATTGAAAGCGTTGATAAAGGACAACTTGAGGCGGCTCGCTCTCTCGGATTTTCACATTTTAAAGCTATGTATTACGTGGTTCTGCCGCAAGCAATGAAAAATGCCATGCCAGGCCTAATCGGCGAAGGGGTCACCATGTTTAAGGAGACCTCCATCGTTGGTTGGATTGGACTTGGTGATATTATGCGCGGGGCTGACGATATTCGCTCACTTACCGCCACCGCCTTCCAGTCACTCTTTGCCGCCGCTATTTTATATCTCGTCATTACAACCGTCTTTTCTAATCTGATGTTCCGGCTTGAAAAGAAAATTAGTAAGGAGGAAAATTGATGTCCATTGAAGCAAAAAATATCTATAAAACCTTCGATAATATGCATGTCCTAAAAGGTATTAATCTCAAAGTAAATGACGGTGAGGTGGTAGTTCTAGTTGGCGCTAGTGGTTCCGGCAAGTCGACTTTTCTGAGATGTCTTAATCTCCTCGCTGCACCAACTTCAGGTTCCGTACTTATTGATGGCGTAGATATTACTGATCCATCAGTTGATCTTAATCAAATACGCCGCAAGGTTGGTATGGTTTTTCAGAGTTTTAATTTATTCGAGAATATGACGGTCATTGAAAATATTAAATTAGCCCCGAAAAAACTGTTACACGCAAGCGATGCGGCAGCTGAAAAAGAGGCGAGGCAATTATTAAAGCGGGTTGGGCTCTTAGACAAGGCCGATATGATGCCAAAATATCTTTCTGGCGGACAAAAACAGCGTGTCGCCATCGCCAGGGCTTTAGCTATGCATCCGGAAGCTGTACTTTTTGATGAGCCGACTTCTGCGCTAGATCCGGAAATGATTGGTGAGGTACTTGACGTAATCCGCGACCTAGCGAAAGACGGTCTCACCATGGTAATCGTTACTCACGAGATGAGCTTTGCCAGAGAGGTTGGCACACGCATGATCTTCTTAGATCGTGGAAAAATTATTGAAGATGGCACGCCAAAACAAGTCATGGATCATCCAAAAACTGAACGCGCCGCACGCTTTTTTGCTATGGCAAAATAATATAACACCAGCTAAAAAACCTCCAAACGTATTAAAAGCACCCAGTCAACAATCTGTTCTAAAAATTTCTATCACTATCTATTCGCTTTATGTTAAAATTAAGGTATGACTCCAGTGATGAAATTTAAGAAAAAATTCTATTTTATTGTCGCCTCCTACTTTCGCTTCTTCGCTAACTTCGCTTTTCGTCGCTGGCATCCTCGCGTAATTGCAATTACAGGATCAGTCGGCAAAACAACGATGTTGAATCTCATTGAATGTACTCTAGGAGATAAAGCGCACTACTCTCATGACGCTAACTCCGCCTATGGTATTGCCTTTGATATGGTTAATTTACGTGGTGTCACCGGTTCGAAACTTCGTTGGTTCTATTTATTTCTCGCCGTTCCAATAAAGTCACTTTTTTATAAACACAAAGAAGAGTTTTATGTTGTTGAGATTGATGGTGAAAGACCACATGAAGCTGAATTTTTAGCCTCCTGGCTAAGGCCTGAAGTCACGCTCTGGGTTTCCCTAGGTCTTTCTCATGCTTGTCAATTTGAACAACAGGTGAAAGACGGTCTGTTCTCAAGTCTTGATAAGGCAATTACTCATGAATTTGCCATGCTTCCGCAATATACTCAAAAACTAGTAATTATCGACGGCGAGGTGGATTTGATGAATCGCGCACTCGACAGCATTAAGCAGAAAAATCTCACCAAGGCTACCGTTATTAAGTGCTCTAAGGAAGCGGTGAAGACTTATAAAGTTGAACCAAATCACACAAGTTTCCTTTTGCAGGGGACAGCGGACAGTGTTTCGCATGAGTATGAATTTAATCGCCCAATGTCTAAGGATATTGCCATCCAGCTAACCATGCTCGAAACCCTAGTGAATTATCTTAAAGTTAAGCCACGTTATGATTTTTCTAATCTCAAGTTAGCACCAGGCCGTAACTCATACTTTGATGGAAAAAATGGATTGAAGATTATTGATAGTAGTTATAACGCACATCTTATTTCTGTGAAGTCTATCCTAGAAATGTATAAAGCAATGCATGTCCCGCATAAGTGGTTGGTGATTGGCGATATTGTCGACCAGGGAAGTATAGAGGGGCAAGAACATGCAAAACTAGCTGATGAAATTATCAAGGTTAAACCTGAGCAAGTCATCTTAATTGGTCGGCGCACTAAGAAATATACCGCGCCAATACTAAAAAAAGCCGGGCTGAATATCTACACGACACTTGACCCGCGTGAAGCACTTAAGTTTCTTGAAGAAAACCTCACTGGTCAGGAAACCCTACTCTTTAAAGGATCGCAATATCTTGAATGGCTGATTGAAAAACTTCTAAAAAATCCTGAAGAAGCAAAATATCTACCAAGACGTGAAAAAGCTGCAATAAAACGAAGACAGAAGCGAGGATTAAACTAATGACAAAAACTTTATACATCATTCATGGCTGGACTTACTCAACTGAGCCATGGGCGAAAACCATTAAGCTACTTAATGATAAATATCACATTAAAGTGGAAATGCTGAATGTGCCAGGTCTCACTGATCCAAGTAAAAAAATCTGGAATATTAAAGAATATGTAAAGTGGGCAGATTCCTTAATCCCAGACGGCGCGATTGCACTTGGTCATAGTAATGGTGGACGTATCTTGATGAATCTCCTCGTTAAGAAACCGGAAAAACTCTCTCACCTCATCTTACTTGACGCAGCAGGTGTTTATGAACCATCAAGAAAGCGCGATATCCTAAAGAAACTCAGTCGAATCTTGTCGCCTCTAAAACAAATCAGGCCCCTCCGAAAAATTCTTCACAAAATAATTGGCGCTTCTGATTATGAACGGGCTCCTGAAAATATGAAGAAAACACTCTCAAACATGTTGGAGTCGGATAAGGATCTCGATTATACAAAAATCGAGGTTAAAACAGATATCTTATGGGGTGAAATGGATAAGATTACTCCAGTCAGGCAGGCAAAGAAGCTTCATGCTGGAATTAAGGGAAGCCGCATCAAGATTTTCCCAAACTGGACTCATGCCCCATATATCGCTGATCCAGAAGGCCTCGCCCGCGCCATAAGTCAAGTCCTAAAGGATAAAAAATAGTGAAAAAACATTATTTTCTAGGTCAAGCCGCAAGCTTCCGTGTTAAAAAAACTTTTCGTTTCCTCTTTAGTTTTGGTACACGCCAGGATTTTGATGAACTAAAACAAGACCTAGCAGAAAAATATCAAGTCAAAAAATCGCAAGTTTATTTATTCCACTCAGGACGCACTGCCATTACTCTTGCCCTACTTTCACAGATTCCAAAAGAGGCAAAACAGGATTCAAAAAATCCAAAAGAACAACCAGCGGTTGTCATCACCTCTCTCACTTGTTTTGCTGTGGTGCAGGCTGTAAAAACTGCTGGATATCAGCCAGTTTTTCTTGATATTGATCCAAAAACCTTACATTTTAACGCGGCAACACTTGAAAAGGCACTGAATAAATATCCAAATATTCAGGCCGTCATCGTACAGAATAACCTCGGCCTGCCATGCGATATGAAGAATATTCAGGCGGTCGCAAAGGCGCATAAATTATTCCTGATTGAGGATCTCGCACACTCGCTAGATATTGAATATTCAGACGGTTGTACAGCTGGTTACCTCGGTGATGCGGTCATTTTCTCGTTTGGAAAGGGAAAATCGCTTGATGCTAGTTCTGGCGGCGCCTTGATTTTACGAAAATCCAGTAAAAATCAACTCTTATTTGATCCTCAAATTGGAAGTTCGCGCCCGAAACTGTCAGATTCCCTTAGAGACCGTTTCTATCCATTTTTTGGTCTCCTCTCTCGCATCCTATCATATCTTCCGGCGGGAAAATATAATCTCGGACAGCGTCTAATGGGGCTTCTTGTAAAATTGAATTTTGTACACCGCTCTGCAGATGCTGAACTCGACTATTGTCACCGCATGACTTATTGGCAGGCAAAATATATTCGCCAGGAACTGAAAAACTTTCACGCTCCGCGCGGACTTCTTCGTGTGCCGTACTTTGTACAAGATCAACAAAGGACTCTTCATAAATTACAAAAAGCCGGCTTCTATTTTGATGAGGTTTGGTATGATACTCCTGTTGCTCCAAAGCGTCATTTTAACAAATCTGGCTTCAATCCAGCAGATTGTCCGGTTGCTACGGTCGTCGCAAAACATCTTGTTAACCTACCGGTTTATTATTCGATGCAGGAGCTGAGCCTCGCTCGTCAAATTATTTACCAAGATGAGGTAGACATTAAACTAGACAAAAAAATGCAGCCACAGGTTACTAAAATTGAACAGCCAACTCAAAAACCATCTCAATCTACTTCGTGGCAGGATGATTGGAATCTGGCCATCAAAAAATTTGAGCTGGCAAATTTTCTCCAATCGCCAAAATGGCAAAAATTCAATGAAATGCTTGACCGTAAAACTCTCCATCAAACAATTAGCAATGAGGCGCAAGTATTGATGGTAGTTCGTGATGCTAAACGTGGCCGGTTCCTGGAAATCTCTAATGGCCCCCTCCTTGATTGGTCAGACCCGGATCTTGTCAATCTTGTTTTTTCCGAAATTTATCAAGCCGCGATTAAATTTAAATGCGTATTCATTCGTTTCCGTCCAGCCATAGAAGATTCGGCAGAGAATCGAGCAATTATGCAAAGGCTAGGTGCGATCAAGGCTTCATTCCATCTTAATGCAGAACATACGGTTATGATTGATCTAACAAAAACCGAAGAAGAACTTTTGTCTGATTTTCGTAGGCAAACAAGATATGAAGTCCGCCGTGCTGAAAAACTCAAAATCAAAGTTATTGACGAAACAAACTCTCCTGATATTATTCAAGAATTTCACAACGTACAACTGCAAACCGCAAAAAGACAAAACTTTATTCCTCCAACCTTGCGTGAGTTAGAAGCGCTAAAACAGAGCTTTGGTAATGATTTTAAGATTTACACAGCCTATGATGTAGAAAATAATGCAATTGCCTACGGACTGATCCTCATTGATGGTAAAGAAGCAGACTATTATGAAGCTGCCAGTACGCCCCTAAATCGCAAATTGCCTGGCGCCTATGCTTTGCAATGGCAAGTCATGCGTGATCTCAAAAAACTTGGTATCAAACGTTATAATTTATGGGGTATCGCGCCTGAAGGTCAGACCAACCATCGCTACTCAGGTGTCACCACCTTCAAAACCGGTTTCTCTAATGAACGATTTACCTACGTAAGCGCACAGGATATTCCAATTCGCAAATTACGCTATAAAATCAATCGTATCATTGAGAACTTACGCAAAAAACACCGACATTTAAGCTAGAAAAATATCAATAAACCACATCCGAAATAATAGACAATAAATAGTAGAGGAGTTTAAAATGACTAATGAAAATAAAAAAAAACTAGACGATGATAAGGAAGGTAACACCAACAATTATCAAATTCTTGATGCAGATTCAAAAGAAGAGTGGGATGAATTTGTTACTAAGTATAAGGATTCAAACTTCCTTCAATCCTGGGATTTTTATGTTTTTTACCAAGACCTTGGTCGACAAGTTGTCCGACGCGTCATAAAACAAGATGGTAAGATCGTCGCAGCCTATGCAGGCGAGGTTGAACCAGCTAAGCGTGGTCGCCACCTGGCGATTGCCGGTGGGCCAATTCTTGACTGGCAAAATCAAAAGTTAGTCGAGTTAATATTTGAAGATATGGCAAAAGTTGGCAAAAAACTTCACTGTGTTTTTGTACGGGTACGCCCACAACTTGAACTAAGCAATGAGTCTA
>CAJZIB010000045.1 GCA_916049555.1 uncultured Candidatus Saccharibacteria bacterium
CTGCCAAACTGTCCAGAAGAATAGAAAAATAATCTACAAAAAATAAGGCCTTACGCCTTATTTTTTATGCCTTTAGAACTCTTATTTATTTTCTTTGAATAAGTTCATTATACGCTCGTTCACTTCTTCAATAGACCCCACACCATCAACCTCAAAAATCTTCACATTTTTGGTCTTCATCTCTGTTAAAAATGAATAACTTTTTTGTTCAAAGTAAGTAATTTTTTGTTTCCAGACTTCAATATTATCATCTTCTCTCCCCCTGGTTGCCAGTCTCTTCAAAAGCTCCTCTTCTGGTACTTTTAATAGGACTACAAACTCCGTATGTCTGAAAACTCCGCATTTTTCCAACATTCCAACCTGTTCTACTGACCCAGGTTGCCCATCAAACACCACCTCGCCGCCACGATCAAAGACTGCCTTCATATTTTCCCAAAGCAGATCAACTAAAATATTCTCCGGAATCATCGCACCCTTACTCGTATATTCATCAAAACGATGAGAATCACGGATTAATTGACCCGCTGAAAGCCAAGTCCTCCCCAATTTTTCCGCAAGTAGACGACCTTGAGTTGACTTCCCTGAACCTGCTGGACCGTAAATTAGAATCATTTTCTCTCCTTCCATAAAAAACGCCCCCATAGGCGTTTTATTTTAAATTATTATTAATTTCATTACGGATTATTGAAACCGTTCGCTTATAAACTTCATCAACCTCTCCCACTCCATCTACCGTCAAAAGTTTTACACCGTTCCCCACCAAGTACGCCACAATCTCATTACGACTACGTTCATAATCTGCCTGACGTTCCTCAATAATTTCTGGCACATCCTGACTGCGTCCACGAAGAGATAATCGTCGCATAATCTCTTCAAAAGGCACCACCAGCTCAACAATATAATCAATCTTGAGTCCTCGGTCAACAATAATCTCCGCCTGCCTTAAAGTACGTGGATACCCGTCAATAATTGCATTTTCTATACCTGAAAGTCTTGAAAAAATCAGTTCAGAGACCATTTCGTCATCAAATAATTGTGCAGTTTTTAATCGCTCGATCACCCACTGTTCCTTGCTCTCCCGAAGGATTGCCCCTGATGAAATCCATGGCCAGTTTAAATCATTCGCTAGTCTATTCCCAACTGTACTCTTGCCAGTTCCGGGACCCCCTAAAAATAATAGTTTCATACGGAAATAGTATACCATAAAAAAGACCCCTCTAGTGGGGTCTTCTCATTACTTTAAACCAAGTTTGATTCGCTCAGTTTTTTCTGCCTTGCGGATTTCGCGTAAAATTGCTTTACGACGACGTTCACGCTTTGAGATTGGCTTTGAAAAACGAAGTTGTGATTTTGCTAGTGGCATAATTCCACTCTGTAAAACCTTACGATTAAAGCGACGAATAATATTTTCGTTTGCCTCTCCCTGGTCTTTTCTAGTTACTTTGATTGCCATATGCCGAGATTATACCAGATACGCTACATTTTTTCAACAGAGGACTTTTTAATTCTTAAAATTCGCCCTTCCACGCTTCGATTTCCCTGCCACTCATTCTCTACTAAGTTAATCCAAATATCAACTCTCTCACCCACTGTCAAATTTAACCACTCTTCCGGCGCATTAAAAGCTACCAGTTTTATCTGTTTTTCAGATGCATCTACCACATCAAGTCGCAAATGCTGCCCCTCTGTTCCCATTTTATTGACTCGTACTATTTTTACATCAACTAGTTGAAAAATCGGTTCTAAATTCCCATTTCCAAAAGGTTCCAGACTCTTAATTTCATCCATCAATGCTAAATTCAGCTCTGAAAAATCTTCTAATTTAATATCCGCTTGCGGCTCCAAATATTTTTCTTGTTCAATAAGTCCCAGGCCTGCATAATATTCATTCACCTTCTTCCGAAAGTCATCCAATTTCTGTGCTTCCACTTTTACCCCGCACGCCGCCGCATGGCCACCTCCGCCAATAATCACATTTTCGCAAGCCTTCAAAGCTTCCGCTAAATTAAACTCACCAAACGACCTCCCCGACCCCTTCAATACCCCCTGTCCTACCTCCGACAAAACAAATGCTGGCTTATGATATTTTTCTACCAATCTACCCGCGATAATCCCCAGCACCCCCTCATGCCACTCTCCAGCCACCACAATCACATCATCCTCCGGTGCTGCAATCTCAGAAATCGCTTTTTTCTGGCTCTCCCGCCTTGCCAAATTTAGCTCATTTAGCTTCATGGCTAATTTATTCGCATCTTGATGATTCTCTGTCATCAAAAGCTTCAAAGAAATCTCCGCAGACTCCATTCTTCCACCCGCGTTTAATCTTGGCCCAAGTTGAAATCCAATTGTTTCTGAATTAATTTTATTTGCTTTTGAGGCTTTTATTAGTTCAATTAAACCTGGCCTTCTAGTTTTCTTCAGAACTTTCATGCCATAAAAACTCAGCATCCGGTTCACGGAATCTATCGTCATCGAGTCACACAGAGTTCCGATCAAGACTAGATCCAAATACCACTTCTCCCGCCCCTCTGGAATATAACCCAAGTTCACCATTTTCTGCATAACCAAAAACGCCACCCCGCATCCACAAAGCTCCCTTATTTCCGACCGCTCATCCCGCTTCGGATTCACTACCGCGATCGCCCCCTTTGGTATTTCTTTCATGATTTCATGATGATCCGTCACAATCACATCCACCCCACGTGCCTTTAATTTGTCAATCACTTCCGCATTATTACTGCCGCAGTCCACTGTAATAATCAACGTAGCACCCAGTTCCTCCGCCCGCCCTACTACTCTCTCTCCCATTCCATATCCATCAATAAAACGATCCGGCAACATCACTGACACATTCTTGATCCCAGAAAGCCGCAAGCAATCATACATTAACGTGCTTGCTGTTACTCCATCCACATCATAATCACCATACACTAATACGGTTTCTTGTTTTGCAATCGCCTCAGCTATTCGACTCACTGCTACCTCAATATCCGGTAATTTTTCTGCAAGATCCACCCTATATTTTGGACTCAAAAAATCATGGTTCACCCCCCGTTTCCTCAGTAATTCCTCAAAAATCCTCGTCATGATGATTTTTAATTACTGAATTGTTTTATTTTGTTTTGAGCCCGGCACCATCTGCTTACTCTTAATCACAATTCCCTGAAGTTCCTTCAAGATTGGAAACTGTTTATTGGTTTGGTAAATTGTTGTATTTCCTTTTTTTGTCACAATCAAAAAATTACCTTTTTCGAGTCGCTTTAATTCCCTCTGAATATTTCCTGGATCTTCATGGATCAGCTTCGATAACGCTCTTACGTGTGTCTTAAAATCTGGATACTTCGCGAAAACCACCAAAATTTTCCGTCGGACCCTGGATGTAATGAATATATCCAACATTTTTACCTCACTTTTCTTTCAAACCAGTATACCAAAGTTTTGTATTTCTCACAACAAATACCTCATCTCTTCACTTATGCTAAAATAGTTCCAATGTATTACCAGGTCATCCCCACCAAAATTTTCCGTCAGACTACCGACCCGTCGGAGAGTTTGCTAACCTATAGCTCGCCCGATAAACTTACACCTGGTCAAATCGTCCTCATCCCACTTGGTAAAGCTATCACCCCCGGCATCGTTTATAAATCCACCACACCGCCAGAAAATCTCCCCTACAAAATCAAATCCATCCACACTCCCCTAGACCTACCACCACTCCCTAGCCACCTCCTAAAATCAGCTCTCTGGCTTAGTCAGTATTACCTTTCTCCATTGCCTACCATAGCCAACCTCTTGCTTCCAAAAGGCCTCACCAAGAATCGTCGTAAATTATCCGAAAAGAAAATTAACACAAATTTTACTCAATTGCCTCAAGATATTCCCCTTAACCAATCTCAGAAAATTGCTCTCGAAAATCTCAAAAAAATCAAATCCCATACCAAACTCCTGCACGGAATCACTGGCTCCGGTAAGACTAATCTCTATCTCGCTCTCGCCATGGAGCAGTTCAAAAAATCCCATTCCAGCATTATTCTCGTTCCCGAAATTTCCCTCACATCTCAACTCGTACAAGAGTTTCAACGCTTTTTTCCTAATTCTGTTATCACCATACATTCCAAACAAACTGAAGCTAGTCGTCATCAAACCTGGCAAAAAATCATAAGTAGCAATCAGCCACTCATAATCATCGGCGCACGTTCAGCCATTTTTTCTCCACTCCAAAATCTTGGCCTTATTATTATTGACGAAGCTCACGATCCCGCCTATTACCAAGAAAATCCGCCTCGCTACTCCGCCCTCCGTCTTGCTAGTTTTATAGCGAACACTAAAAATATTGACTGTATATACGGAACTGCCACTCCCCTCATCGAAGATTATTATCTTGCAGAAAAAAATCACGCCTATGTTTCACTAACCAAGCGCGCCAAAGAGACCGCTTTTACCCCTAAAATCGAACTAATCGATCTAAAAAATTCCAACAGTTTTACAAAAAACCGTTACTTCTCTGATTCCCTGATTAAAAATATTGTTCAGAACCTTGAAAAGCATCAGCAGACACTTATCTTCCATAATCGCCGTGGTTCCGCTCCGCTTACAATTTGTACTCACTGTGGCTGGCAAGCTCTTTGTCCAAACTGCGCCCTGCCACTCACCCTTCACAGTGACAGCTTTAAATTAGTTTGCCACACTTGTGGCCATACTGAGTCAGTACCTAAAATTTGTCCAGTCTGCTCTCATACTGACATTATTCATAAAGGCTTTGGCACTAAATTACTAGAAACAGAACTCAAAAAACTCTTCAAAAATGCCAAAATCGCTCGCTTCGACGCCGATAATACTACCGAAAATTCCCTCAACCAGCTCTATCAACAAATTAAAGCTGGCGAAATCGATATCCTTGTCGGCACTCAGTTGCTCGCCAAAGGACTTGATCTACCTAAACTTGCCACGGTTGGCATTGTTCAAGCTGACGGCGGTCTTAGTTTACCAGATTACTCCTCGGAAGAAAGAAGCTTCCATCTCCTCACCCAAGTCATCGGCCGTGTTGGCCGTGGCCATTTAGACGAAGCATCTGTTTTTATCCAAACCTATCAACCGGATCACCCCATTATTCAATTTGCCATCAAAAATGATTATCTTTCAGCCTATCAATATCTCCTAGCCAAACGTAAACAGGGTCATTTCCCACCATACTTTTATATGGCCAAACTTTATATTACTCAAAAAACCGAACAAACTACCATTAAGAAAATTCGCGAACTCCATACCCTCCTCCGCTCCGAAAAGAATATTTTTCTTTCCGCACCTACTCCAGCATTTCATGAGTTCTCCCCTAGTGGGTATACCTGGCAGATTATTATTAAAGCCACCTCAAGACAATCTCTTATTTCCGCTATTCTTTCTATTCAAACCCACGCTTCTCTCTCAAATCTCCGCTACATTCTTGATCCACCTTCCCTCCTCTAGATATAAAAAACACCCCTCCCTGGGGGTATTTTTTATAGTCTCAAACCTTAATCTAATGTGAAAGAGAATAGAAATTTGATTTATTTAGATGAGCTAGGATCATGATTTAAATCCTATAAATCTAATCCTTATTCGCAGAAAGTATATAAAGGGTTTTAATCCTTCATATAATATTTTGTAAAGATAAGTAAATACCTCGTCTCTACATATTCTCTTTCACATCAGAGTAACGTTTATATTGTCTACTTTTATCTATGTAGCTTATCTCTCTGTCTTGAATATAGTCCTTTTTCCCAAAAACACAAGCATAGCCTCTTTAAAATCTTCACTTTTCTTATTTTACCCCTGTTAGGAGAATACTGCTTATACTTTATAAACAACCAAAAAAGGTTATAATATAGATATGAATATTATTACT
>CAJZIB010000046.1 GCA_916049555.1 uncultured Candidatus Saccharibacteria bacterium
TCGCGGAGTGACTGGAGTTCAGACGTGTGCTCTTCCGATCTGCCTGAATAATATTTTTTTCAATCGCGTTCAGCTTAAATTCTTTTTTCGCATTGTCATAAGCAATTAACGGATGTAAATAGGCATGTGCTTTTGGCATTGCCGTCTTGTCATGCCAGTCATATAAGAAAAAATCATGCAGTAAAGCGCCGCGTATTAGGGATACCTTGTCAACTTTAGCTCGCAAAATCTGTGCAAACACAAGGCTCATTCTTGCCACATTCACAGAGTGTTCATAAGTAGAAACATTGGCATGCTGAATAAAGCGTTTCTCGCGCTGCATATTCTCAGATTTTAGAATCTCATCCCCGATTTTGTAAACTAAAGTAAGATTTTGTATTCTCACTCATATATTATACAATATTCGCCGCAATTTTAAAATCCCCCGCTCATGCTTTATCATGTATAATAATAATTAATGAAGAAGTTTCAGTTTCGATCAGTCGTGGCTATGGCTAATAGTAAGCTAAGTGTGAAATATGCCGCAATATTATTAAGCTTCAGTACCCTCATCTCGGCCCTACTCGGTATCTTCCGCGACCGTCTCTTGAACTCATACTATCTTGATACTTATCCAACCGGTATTGACGCTTATACCGCCGCCTTCACCATTCCGGATTTCATGTTCTTCGTATTAACCTCTGGCGCGCTCGCCGTCAGTTTTATTCCGGTCTTCAATCAACGTCTGGTTGCTGGTAACAAAAAATCCGCTTGGGAGCTCAGCTCTTCGATTCTCAACCTCATGGCCATCGTTACCTTAATCTCCAGTATTCTTATTATGATCTTCGCCGATCCACTCGTTCGCTATATCGTCGGCCCAGGTCTCGATGAATCCGGTACCACTCTCGCCATCAACATGATGCGCGTTATCGCCATTAATCCATTTCTTTTTAGTATCGCCACCGTTTTAAATTCCATCCAGCAGGCCGTCGGTCGTTTCGTCTTCTACTCCCTTGCTCCAGCTCTCTATAATGTCGGTATTCTTATCGGCATTACGGTCTTCACAAATGGCATTAATATTTTTGGCCTCCAACTTTTTGAAGGTGGCATTATGGGGGTCGCCATTGGAGTAGTTTTTGGCGCCGTTCTACAAATTTTTATCAGCCTCATCGGTCTCTTTGGTCTCGGTTTTGATTATCAATTCAAAATCTATTGGAAGAACCTTGGCTTCAAAACCGTCTTAAAACTTCTTCCCGCCCGTTCGCTCGACCAGGGAATCGACTATGTTTATTCCATTCTTGCTACCAACCTCTCTTCACGCATGGGTAAAGGCGCACTGCGTTCTTTTCAACAGGCCAACAGTCTCCATCAGATGCCAGTCAATCTAATTGGTGTTGCTATCTCAACCGCATTCTTCCCAAAGCTTACCGAGGAAACTAATAGTGGCGACACTACTAAATTTGATGATGTTTTCCGTCGTGCTCTCCGTATGATTGTCTGGATCTCTCTTCCGGTTTCCGTTATCGCCTATTTCGCCCGCGGCTATGTTGTTAGCTTTGTTAAAAACGGCGGCCAGCCAGTCATTGCCAGTATTCTCGGTTCTCTCGTCCTTGCTATTTTTGCTCAGTCTATTTTTCATATCGCTTCACGTGGTTTTTATGCCAGACAAGACACCAAAACTCCGTTTATCGTCAGTATCATCGCCGTTGGCTTTACGATGATTCTCTCTGTTATTTTTAGCATTATCGGCCTCGGTCCAGACGGCCTAGGTTGGGCTCAGTCCATCGGTGCCATTCTTGAAATCTTCATTCTTCTCTTCATCTTGCAGAAAAAATCTCGTCAGAATCTCCTAAATAAGGACTTCTGGTCCGCCTTCTTCAGGATGCTCGTTGCCACTGTTGTCACTTCCGTTTCCGCCTATATTTTGACCAAACTTCTCCCACTCCGTTCTACCGATGTTTCTGTTTTTGTTACCATTCCAAAATTCCTCGCCATTTCACTTGGCTCCATGGCGATCTACTTCGCTGCCAGCTTCCTCCTGGATCTGGAAGAAGTTCAGCCGTTCTTTGAGAAACTCAATAAAATCCTCTTCCGAAATCTCAAACCAAAAGACAAGTAGCTCAAACCAAAAGACAAGTAGTTTAGCACAAAACCAAGGACTATAATCCAAAAGATAAATAAAGCTACTCCTCTCGTGTTATAATCATTACCATGACAGAGCAAAACAAGAAAGTCGTTTCCGATTACAACGGCTATGATTACAAAAAAATCTTCTGGGAAGATGCAGACCGTAAATACGAAGATATGGCAGATCGTCTCGCCATCCGTAGGCTCCTCCCAGCCAAAATGGATACTTTCGTTGACATCGCTGGTGGTTACGGCCGTCTCGCTAAAGAATATCTTGATCGCGCCAAAGTTGCCACTCTCTTTGATTATTCACAAACCGAGCTTGATCAAGCCAAGGAAGAATTTGGTGACCGCATTCGTACTGTTCAGGGTGACATCTATCACACTCCATTCAAGGATGATGAATTTTCTGCACTCTTGATGGTTCGCGCAACTCACCACTTTGCAGATCTCCCAGCTGTCATCAAGGAACTTCATCGTATTCTTGAGCCGGGTGGTGTTGCCGTGATTGAGGTCGCCAACAAGCGCACTCTTCCAAAAATGTTCCGCTACTGGTTTAAAAAATCTAAGGTCAATCCATTCGACAAGAAGCCTTCCAATCTTAAAAACATTGATAAGGATGGTTTCTATAATTACCACCCAGCCTATGTCGAAGATCTCTTTAGAAAATCCGGTTTCGAAATTGATAATATTCTTTCAGTTTCAAACTTCAGAAGCCAAACCATGAAGAAAATCTTTAAAACCAAAGCTCTTGTTGCTCTTGAGAAAAAACTTCAGAAGCCTCTTGCCAGCCTTCGCTTTGCTCCAAGTATCTACTATCGCCTAATCAAAAAATAATCAATGAAACTATTCCGACTCAGTACCTACCGTCTTTTTCGCCCTGATTTTTTTGCACACCACAAAAAAGCCTCTGATCCGTTCAAGGTCATGGTTATGTCGGACCTTCATTTTAGTTATCAAGTTACAAACCAGAAGCTCCAGGCCATCATCAAGCAGGTCAAAACCCTCGCCCCAGATTATATTCTTATGCCAGGCGATCTCATCGATACCCTAGATATGGTTGATAAAAATTCTGAACGTCAGCGCCTCCTCAATTTTCTCAAAAAGCTCGGCCAGCAAGCTAAGGTGATTCTCAGTGTCGGCAACCACGATATGTATCGCAAGCCAACCGAGGGTCAGACTGGTTGGCAATACGAAGTTGCCTCAAAACTTTTTGACGAAATTCGCGCTCTCGATAATGTGTTTCTCCTTGATAATCAGGTCTATGAAGATGAAAATATCTATTATCTTGGTTATACTCAGTCGCCAAAGTATTATCGTGCAGACAAGGGAATCGTTGAGGACATGCCGGTTCTACTCTCTGAACTCGAGTCTCTTCCAGAAAAATATTTGACGCATCTTCCTGAAAAGAAGCTTAAATTTGCTCTCATTCACTCACCAGTCTATCTCAATCAGCCTGAAGTAAAATATCTTCTTCGTGAATTCGACTATTTTATCTCCGGCCACATGCATAATGGAGTCATGCCGCCAGTCCTCGATGAATTAATCAATAGTTCTCGCGGCCTCATCTCCCCAACCAAAAAATGGGCTCCGGAAAATTCCAGGAATACTCTCAGGACCTATGCTGACAAGCTACTAGTAGTTGGCGCTCTCACTACTTTTCATGAATGTATCAAGCCGTTCAATAAACTTAACGCCTTCTTTCCATCCTATATGGCGCTCATGGAATTCACCAATAAAAAAACCTACGCTAGAAAACCCTACATCAAGCATACCTATAAAAATTGGTAAAAGTAGTAAACAAAAAAGATGATTAAGGCAATCATCCTTTTTGCGGAAAAATAAATGCAATTTGGTAGCGCCAGTAGGGTTCGAACCTACGACCTTGAGCTTAGAAGTCTCCTGCTCTATCCAGCTGAGCTATGGCGCCAAGTATCTCTTTAACTATACCACAAAAAATTATTCGTGCTATATTATTTATAACTAACAAGGTGTCATATTATGATTAGCAAAGAGCAGGTTGAGAAAATCGAAAAGATCAAGAAGGAGATTAGTGTCCTTAAAAAAGACAGTCTAGCTCTAGAAAAGCAACGCGACGACCTCTCTAAGTTCAAAAGAATTGACGGAATCGACGGAATCACATTATTCCAGAATAGAGTTGTTGGATCCGGCCGAACCTTAAGTCTTGACTCTGAAATCTCTGCAAAAGTTGAAACCAGTGGTCAAGTATCCTACTCCGTAGAAAGTAGTGGTGGCGGATCTCGACCTACCCTAACCAGAGTCGTGCTTGGCGCAGCAGTAGCGGGCCCCTTAGGTGCTGTCGTCGGTGGTGCAGCACAAAAGAAAAAGAAGATTAAATCTACGACTGTTCAGCATGACGACCGCGTACTTAGAATTATTATATCGAGCGACGAGGGAATTATTGATGCCAACATTAATCCAGCTTTAGAATCTCGTGCAAGAGAATTTGCTCGCAATGTCTTAAACGCAAAGACGGATTATCCTAAACTAAAAAAGGAAATAGAGAAAGAAAAGAAAAGACTAGACAAAGAGATAGAAGATTTAAGAATTAGTAATCCGATAGATAAAAAAGAAAAAGAGCTAGAATCTTTATTATCTGAAATGAGTGATGAAGATAGGCGTACTCTTAAAAAGATAGAAAAGGAAACAAAGCTATATTTCTTTGTAAGTATATTATCTCTAGTTTTATTTTGGTTTCCGATTGGCCCTACTATTCTCTCCATACTTTCCGTTATTGAATCCAAGAAGAATCAGAAATATGGTTTATATGAGAAAAGAATAAAATTAACGAAGAGGCTAGGTATTATCAGTTCCATCCTGAGTATTGTAACTTTTTTGGCTATAGTTTTATATAACCCAAATAAGAATTTCGACATCAACGGACAGAAAATTGAGCTTGTTTGTAAAAACAGTGTATGTACAAGTCTAGATAACTATGGTGATAGCAATGCAACTAGATTGCTTGCAGAAATTGGCGTTCGAAAAATCGACAAAATAGAAAAATCAACTAGCAGTGTGATTGCAAATGTCTATGATAATAGTAACTCAGAGGAAGGGGTAAAGGTTTTGATTCGATATGCGGACTCCAATTTTAGCAAAGTTACCAAAATTGTAAGCAGCGAAGCGGAGAGCATCGTATATTATTCTAGCGATCCTGTAGCGCAGACCGTACCTTTTCCTTCGTTGATTAAGATAGCCGAGGCTAAAGCAAAAGCTGAAGAAGAAAAAAGAAAAACGGCTGAAGAGGAGGCAAAACGACAGGCTGCGGAAGAAGCAAGACTGAAAGCTGAAAGGGAAGCTAAGGCAGCCGAAGATGCTAGATATCCATCCGAAGGCGGTACCCGTGAGGTGTGCGACCAGGCCTTTCATAAAATGTATCCATATCGCGGCTCAAAAGTACATTCAATCCTCGGCGTTCACGCCATTGGCAGAAACGGCGCAAATAAGATGGTTTATAAAGTTGATGTTACAGTTCAAAACGTTTTTGGCGCAGAGTATAGCGCTGTCATGGAATGTGTAGTCTCTAGGGATGTCGGTACTAATATAATCAAAGTAGACAGTTTGATCTTATATTAAAACAAAGATGACTTGAGACGGTGAAATTTTAGATAAAAATGTGGAAAAAGATACTTTTTCGGCAACATTTTTGCTTGCTTCTATTCCGATAAACGTATAAAATAGTACTTATGGATAATAATGT
>CAJZIB010000047.1 GCA_916049555.1 uncultured Candidatus Saccharibacteria bacterium
CAATAGAAATAGCTAAAAAATGGGAGCTATCTCCAAGGCGAGTATCGATTCTTTGTGCAGAGGGTAGAATTAATGGGGCGATAAAAAAAGGAAAAACTTGGTTAATTCCTGCATTCTCCGAAAAACCTACTGATTTAAGACGAAAAAAAGAAACGAACGCAATTACTTCTGAAAAAACCATAGATATTCAGAATCGACGCTTTCTAGGCAATAAATATAAACTACTGGATTTTATAGACGAAACCATAACAAAGTACTGCCCAGACACAAAGTCAATCTTGGATATTTTTGCAGGAACCGGTGTCGTGGCAAAACATTTTTCAGACAGAATGGACGTAATTACGAACGACATTCTATATAGCAATTACATATCGCATGTTGCTTTTATGTCTCATGAACACGCAGATGTACTCAAATTAAAAACAATCGCAAACGAATTCAATAATGTGGATATTAAGGAAATACCAGAAAACTATATGTCGCAAACGTTTGGCGATACATATTTTTCGCACGATGATTGTAAAAAAATCGGCTTTATTCGCAACAGAATAGAAGAATACAAAAACAGCAACATGATAAACGATCGCGAACGTGCAATCCTAATTACATCTCTCTTATATTCCATGGATAAAATAGCAAATACTTGTGGCCACTATGACGCCTTTATTAAGGGCGCGCATTTTGATAAGCAATTCGATTATAAGTTGATAAAAATTACTAATGACTTTAATAATTCAGCAAGTTTTTATCGGGGGGACGCAAACAAGATTATCAAAGAAATCGATTTTCCATTTGTCGACTGCGTCTATTGCGATCCGCCATATAATAGCCGCAATTATAGCGATCTATATCACGTCTTGGAGAATGTTGCTGAGTGGAAGAAACCAGACGTAGAGGGCGTGGCTAGAAAAATGGATCGTACAACCATTAAAAGTGAATATTGCAGTAAAAGTGCCGCAAAAGCTTTTAAAGATTTAGTCCTAAACCTGAAATGCAAATACATAGTCTTATCCTACAATAATACCGGAGATAAAGCAGACGGAAGAAGTAATGCACGTATATCGGATGAAGACATAATTCGCATACTTAAAATGCGCGGCGTAGTAAATGTCTACTCAAGGAAATATAAAGCTTTTACTACTGGAAAATCCAATAATAACACAAATGAGGAAAGGCTGTTCGTTTGCGTAGTTAAAGATCCTCTTTGGGCAACGGCGAAAAAGACATTCACAAAATCGCCATTAAACTATACTGGCGGAAAGACTAAACTATTACCGCAAATATCAGAATTATTTCCCAAAAAGATAAACACGTTCGTCGATTTGTTTTGCGGTGGCGGAAATGTTGGAGTAAACATACTCTCTAAGAGCACGATATATAATGATCTAAATAAAGACGTTATAAAGCTATTAGATTTCTTCAAGAACAATAGTTTTGAAACGATCGACAACCAAATATCAAAGATAATTGCAGATTATTCTCTTTCTGATTCTGAAGCATACGGCTACGAGTATTATGGCTGCAACAGCTCTGATGGTCTAGGAAAGTATAATAAGGCGGCATTCCAAAAACTACGCAAAGATTTTAATGATAGTAACCGCGACAATCTAGCTATGCTGTTCGCTCTAATACTCTATGGTTTTAATAATCAAATCAGGTTCAATAATAAGGGCGAATACAATTTACCTGTAGGCAAAAGAGACTACAATAGGAGTACTAAATATAACCTTGCGAGTTTCTGCCGAGATTTAGCGAGTCAAGATTCCATTATCCTCAATACAGATTTCAGAAACTTCGATATATCGACATTAAATGGCGATGATATGATTTATTGCGATCCGCCATACCTAATTACGACAGCCACATACAACGAAAAGGATGGATGGAATACGAACGACGAAAAGGACTTGCTAGATTTCTTAACGCGCGTCAATAAACAAGGGATTAAATTTGCCCTATCGAATGTCTTAGAACACAAAGGCCAACGCAACGAGTTGTTAGACAATTGGGCTAAGCAATATAAGGTTCATAATCTAAACTTCTCATATAATAATTCAAACTATCACAGCACAGCGAGTAGCCATAAAACTCAAGAGGTGCTGATTACAAATTATTAGATTCATAGTATAATAGAAGTATGCGAAAGCCGTGGTCTATAACAACTACAGTACGAAATCCGCTAAGAATTAAGGATTTTCTTAAAGCTGCCGGAGAATTATGTGGAAGACCATGGAATAAAGATACACAAAAAGAATATCAGAAACTACTAATCCAAAAACGCCTATATGGTTTTGACAGCGTACAATTCTACAATGGCCTACCTACAGAGATTACATCGTTAATTGATGATACTGACGCAGAAATACCGATGGAGACTATCGACGAGATTCTAAGAATTAAGAATTATGCCGATTTTGACATGCGTGGCCGACAATCAATGAATCCACTTACAAAATTTGGTTTTATTAGAATAGATGACGATACGAAGATTATCAGCTTAACTGATTCGGGGCGCGAATTGCTAGATACTGACGACAACGAAATTGGAAAAGTGTTGCTAAGGAGTTTCCTTAAATGGCAGATCCCAAATCCTGCAAGCAGAGACTATCCAGAAGAAGATGAATATTCTGGAATTCCTTTTGTTTTAGCTCTCAGATTAATATCTCGTGTAAACGAGCTCGAAGAAGCTCGTGGAAATAATGGGGTTGGACTACAGAAGCGCGAATTTGCTTTGTTTGCTGCTACTCTTACAAATTATGCAGAAATAGATTCATACGCGAATATGGTTATCGAGCTTCGCGATTTACAAAATGGCCACGACAAGCAAGAAAGAAAAACGATTCGCGACAATTACAGATTAAAGTTCGCCAGAGATTATCTAAATACTACCGATTCATCTACAATAAATAAGTTCCTAAAGAACTTGAATGATTATGGTGATAATGCAATCCGCTATTTTCGTTTGACTAACTTCATTCGTATACGTGGCGGCGGTTTTTACGTGGATATAGAACCAAGCAGATCGATAGAAAATAACGCGCTTTTTGAGTCTGAATGGTATAAGCCAAAAGAATTTACAGACAAAAACACATATCTTGATTATCTTTGCTCAGATACCGAACCGCAATATCCATGGGAAACAGAAGAAAAGCTTCGTGAAATTGCGAATACAATACAAGAGGATGTAATAAGGCTAGGACGCGAAGAAAATGAAACGATAGCTCCAATTCCGCTTGATAATTCTTCTTCTGAGGAACTTAAGACAACAATCGAAAACTTAAGAAAGCGTCGAAACGAACTAAGGAACAAAAGCGATCATGACAAAGCTCAACCTGCTGAGTTTATCGCAGAATGTATTAAGCAATTTGATGATATTTATACAAACGACGAAAAGAGTCGCGCACTCATGCTCGAGCATTTATCTACCATGGGGTTGCACGCATTTAATGACGCGATATCAGTAAAACCCAACTATCCTATTGGCGATGATAATAAGCCTACTTCAACCGCTCCTGGCGGAGTTCCTGATATTGAATGCGTTTACGATTCGTTTGGCATGGTATGCGAAGTGACCATGTTGAAAAATAGAAGCCAGTGGTTTAACGAGGGGCAACCAGTAATGAGGCACCTCAGAGATTTTGAGGCGTCGCACGATAATTCGTATTGTCTCTTTATTGCGCCATCAATTCATACAGACACCGCTGAGACATTCTTTATGGCAAATAACTTTGGGTATAAAGGTCAAAAACAAAAAATTGCGCCAATTACGATTTCTCAGTTTGTCGGTATGTTACAAACATTGAAGCAAATGCGCGAAGATAGTAAGGCCTTCTATAATTCTGACATGAAAGAATTACTGGATAAAATCGTGAATAAATCCATAACCGAAAATGACTCCGAAAGATGGATAGCGAATATTCCTCAACTCGTTATTGATTGGCAAAACTCTCTACTGAATAGATAGAAAGATATTGAGCGCTTCAGCAACTCCGCATTCTGGACAAATCTTAGTCTTATTATTCTTGCGCGATAACGCAGGATAATCAACGTAATATTTGCCGCATTTTGGACACTTATAACGCTATTGAGTGGCCTTTGATATATTAGTAAGTATTTTACTCACAATAAACTCCTTAGACCCTGCGGGGTCAATCCATTCTCTAAAGTAGGCATCCAACACGGTCAGTTTTTATAACGAATCAATTACGGCTCTTCCTCGCAGAGTTTTTGTATTTAACCTTAACTTATGGAAAAATTCAAGTTCTCAAAATGCTTATACTCGCCCGACTAACCATGAGTAGTTATAATGAAACTAGTTAAATTGTGGTACTCGAAACGAGTGTCTTTTTATATTTTAACCTTGGTAATGACTATGTTCGGTGATACATGTCCATCGTTAGAGTAACAAGTGCTTTGGGTGTATCAAGAATGTTTTTTATGTCTAGAACCTATAAAAGTGCAGAAATATGAAGATGGCTCTATATACTCAAATGAGATCGTAGCCTCCATCGAAAAGCTTACACTTCGATATCAAGAACAAAAATTTCGGAATGAACGATTTAAGCCCACTCTTCTCCGTTATAGACAACAAAAAAGAGCCATCCGGCTCAAATTCATAAAATGGTGATCTCTGCAGGAGTAATGCTACGCATTTTCTTTCTGCGTCGATTTTTAAAAAGCAGAATAAATTCTTCTTTTTAACTCTCTCCTTGAAAGACCGAACCTAAAGATTCGCCTCTCTCGAAAAAATAATCAAACATAAAAAACGACCCATAGGGTCTTTTTCATGTTTGGTGATCTCTGCGGGAGTCGAACCCGCGTTGACGGGATGAAAACCCGTTGTACTAACCGTTATACTAAGAGACCATACAAAGATTGTAATAATCCTATTCTAACAGAAATTTAATATTTTTCAATAACAGAATTAAAAAATGCAGGGAAAATCAGGAAAACCAGTCTAGGTATCTCAAGAAAAGACAATCTTTAGCGAGCCCCCGATTCTATCCCTCTTTGCAACTAAGCGCGCTTTTCAGCTCGTAGTCCTTCGCCCCAAACGGCTGCTTAGGCTTGATAATTACATATGATCCATTAGTATCACAGCTAAACTTCTCGTGCTCGAAATATTTTTTCATGTCCTTGTTGTTTCGCTCACTATAGTCAAGTAATTTCCTTAATTTTACCGGCGAAAATCCCATCTGTGTGTATTTCTCAAAATATTGCCCAAGATCCTTCTCGTTTTCATCCGCCACGTGATCTCTAATAAACCGCTTATAAAAATCATTTTCATAGTAATCGCGCGCCAACTCTCCGAATTTCTGTTCCGCCAGCTTGCTACTTGTAATATTTTTACGCACAAACAGCGCCGCAATCACAACAACCACGCAAGTAATCACAATTAATAAGCTTATAATTCTCATTAATTTTACATTTCGATTGCCACATCTCATAGCTGAATTATACCATAACAATTTTATATTTTTCTCCCGTCATTATATAATATGACTATGCAAAAATTTTCTTCTGAAGCAGAGATGATTGATTTTGGCGAAAAGCTCGCTAAGACTCTTAGTTTTCCTACTGTCATTGAGTTAGTTGGCGACGTCGGTGCCGGCAAAACCACTATTACTAAAGGTCTTGCCAAGGGTTTTGGCATTGAAGAAGAAATCACTTCGCCAACCTTCACTCTGTCAAAACATTATTATTTTACTCAAGATCGGAAGAGCGTCGTGTA
>CAJZIB010000048.1 GCA_916049555.1 uncultured Candidatus Saccharibacteria bacterium
TAAAACTGTGAAATTTGTGTCGGATAATTTGATGATGGTGAACCAGATGAATGGGGTGTATCAAATAAAAAATAGTGATATTTTGCAAATTTACAATGATATAAATAATTTAATTTTGAAGTTTGAGGCAGTAGCTTTTGTGCATGTAAGACGAGAGCAGAATGAGGCAGCGGATGCAGAAGCTAATATGGCAATTGATCAGCACTATGCAAAGTAGCTTTCTATGAGAAAAATCTCTTGGAAGATAAAATAACTCTATAAATCTAATCTAAACTGGATTTTAAGGGATTGTTGTGGTAGGATAAAAGAAGTCTGAAAGACAATCGCTTAGCTTGCTAAGAGGAAAGTCCGGGCAGCACAGAACACAGTAGTCGTTAACGGCGACCGTTCGAACATTTAGAAGTGTAGCAGTATACCAAAAAAATCTAAGAATAGGGAAAGTACCACAGAGACAATACCGCCTTCGGGTAAGGGTGAAAAGTGTGAGGTAAGAGCTCACGGCGCGCTATGGTGACATAGGCGAGGGCAAACCCTACTGGCTGCAAGGAGTGCTAGAGAAACCTTTGTTCGAGGATGCACGCTCACCGCTTGAGTATTCTGGCAACAGAATATCTAGATAGATGATTGTCGGTCTACCTAAGGTCTCTTTCATTATGGTTATCTTGTGGTGAAGGAGGAACTGATCGTAGATTACAGAACCCGGCTTATCGAAGACTAAAAAAAATAGGCTTTTGGCCTATTTTTTATTGTGCTATCAATTATTTGATAGATTAGTTAAGAAAACCTTTTTTCTTTAGAGTGCGAATTGCAGCTGCACTAACATTGAGGCGGATTTTCTTACCGTTAATAATCAAAGTTTTCTTCTGAATGTTTGGTTTAAAAACTTTTCTGGTCTTGTGCTGAGAGAAGGAAACATTGTGTCCATACATCTTGCCTTTACCAGTGATTTCACAGATTGCCATTATTTATTCTCCTGTTTAGCTTGTTCGACAATGGCTTTGAAGGCAGCAGGTTGATTGACGGCGAGTTCAGCAAGAATCTTGCGGTCAATATTGATGTTTTGCTTCTTCATGAGGCTAATAAGCTGAGAGTAGCTTAATCCGAGTTCACGGGAAGCATTGTTAATACGAGTGATCCATAATGCGCGGAGATCGCGTTTGCGATTGCGGCGGTCACGGTAAGCGTAGCGTAGAGCCTTGATAACGCCTTGTTTAGCAAGACGGAAGCTACGAGTGCGATAATGTTGCATACCCTTAGCAGCAGCTAGGATTTTTTTGTGTTTTGCGCGTGCAGCGACACCTCTTTTGATTCTCATGATTAAACTCCTAATGCGCTCTTAATGTTTTTTGCAATTTTACCTTCAACTGCGCCAGCAGTCTTCATATTGCGTTTCCTGGCTTTTGATTTTTTAGCAAGGATGTGGTTGCCAAAGGCGCGTTCGCGGATCAATTTACCGGTACCGGAAATCTTAATGCGTTTTGCAGTGCCTTTGTGAGTTTTTAACTTAGGCATAGGTTTTCCTTTTAGTTATAGTTAATATTTGTATTCAGGAAATAAATTTTTAAAGATTATTTTCTGAAATAGAGGTACGATCAGGGAACCTTGGAAGTAAGGAAATTACTTCTTTCGTACTCCAACTGATAGGTTACGTCCTGCAAATTGAGGTTTTCCTTCGACAATTGCTATTTCAGCTAGCTCTGCTAGGATCCGGTCAAGCAAAGTTGACCCAAGCTCCTTATGTGCGAGTTCACGTCCGCGGAAGGTGATCATGATTTTACAATGATCCCCATCGTCGAGAAAACTTTTAATTTTGCGGATTTTAATATTGAGGTCATTGTCGCTAATCTTGAGGCCAATCTTCATTTGTTTAAGCTCGGATTGCTTTTCACGAGCCTTCTTACGGTTTTTGGCTTCTTCTTTCATCTTCTGATATTGGAATTTACCCCAGTCGATGATGCGAACTACAGGAGGATTTGCATTGCCAGCAATTTCTACTAAATCAACGCCATTTTCTCTTGCAAGGAGCTGAGCTTCACGACTTGACATGATGCCAAGTTGCTCTCCATTAGTTCCAATAACTCGCACAGATTCATAACGGATTTCTCCATTGATTTTTGTACGTGAATTTTTGATGCTAATGGTAGTCCTTTCTTTTAACCTTAATAATCTGCATTATATCAAAATTAACGGGGATAATCAAGGGATTCAGTGCTTTATTCGGTTATTTTTTCTAGGTGGATTAATGGTTTTCTAGGTGAAGTTATGTTTTATGGTTGGATCATGATTTTCTAGGTGGAGCTATAGATGCGAACGGAAGAGACTAATTTATGGTTGATTAAAACTGATAGCTTCAGAGATGTGTTGAATTTTTATCTCAGGCGAGGCATCAAGGTCGGCTATGGTTCTTGCGAGGCGGACAATTTTTAGTAAAGAGCGGGCGGAGAGTTGAAGTTTTTCAGAGGCAAGTTCAAGGTGCTTTTTAACAGAGGTGGATAGGTGGATATAATCTTTGATTTGGCTGGAATTTAGACAGCCGTTAAATAGATGGTTGGAATGATAGCGGGAATTCTGAATTTTTATTGCAGTAGTAATATTATTTTTTACAACTGCTTGAGTGTAAAATTGAGTACAATTTTTACTAACTGGGGTGGAAGGGGGTTGAATAAGTTTTTTGTTACTGCAAAGTTTATCGATAATTTTTTGGTTACCAAGATAGGGAACATAAAGTTTAATATCAATACGGTCGAGGATGGGGCCGCTAATACGTTTTTGGTATCTTAAGACTTCTTGGTTCGTGCAGGTGCATTCGCGGACATGACTACCATGAAAGCCGCATGGACAGGGGTTCATGGTAGCGACGAGGATAAAATTTGCGGGGAAGGTAACTTTTTCTTTTGCCCGAGAGATGGTGATTTGATGGTCTTCGAGAGGCTGACGAAGTGATTCAAGTACTTGATGAGAGAATTCTGGGAGCTCATCGAGAAAAAGAACGCCACAATGTGATAAAGATATTTCACCTGGAATAATAGGGTTGCCACCACCAATAATTGCGCAACTGGAACTACTGTGATGTGGAGAACGAAAAGGGCGAATAATATTTTTACTCGGGCTATGAGAGAGTTCGTGGAGCTTTGCAATGGCAAGTATTTCTTCTTCTGACGGAGGAGGTAATAAAGAAGGGATGGTCTTTGCGAGTAATGTTTTGCCACTACCTGGTGGGCCAACGAGAAGAAGGTTGTGATGACCAGCAAGGGCTAATAGGATCGCACGTTTGGCAAAGTCTAGACCATAGACATCATCAAAAGTTGGCTCAGTATTCTGAATTGCGTTTCTAGATGGAATAATGGGCGGATTCAAGGCCGATTCGGTTGCTGGTGGAATTAATTTTTGGTGCTTTAGGTGAAGGAATAATTGTTTTAGATTGCTAACTGGGTAGAGTGTGATGCCATGAATAATGGAGGCGGAATAGAGATTCTCGGCCGGTATGAATACTTCTGTAAATCCAGCGGCTTTGGCGGTCTCAATAATATTGATAATGCCGTAAACAGGGCGTATTTCACCACTGAGCGACAGTTCGCCGACAAAGATTTTTTGGCTTATATCTGAGGGGGTGAGTTGTCTACTGGCAACAAGAATAGAGATCGTAATGGGAAGATCTAGAGATGAGCCTGTCTTAATGAGATTTGCAGGGGCTAGATTAACTGTTGTTTTATGAATGGGAAACGAAAGGTCTGAATTTTGGATTGCGTTACGAACGCGGTCTTTTGACTCGAAGATAGTCTTGTCACCCATGCCAACAATGTTAAACGCTGGAAGTCCCTTGTTAATGCTGGTTTCAACTTCGATGAGCTTGCCAGTGTATCCGTGTGGAATAGCAGAATATACTTTTGTTATCATAGTTTAACTATAGAAAGGGAATGCAGATAAAGCAAAGAAATATGCAAAAAATGAATAAAATTACTGAATACTAATTGGACTAACAGGGGAGAATTTATATCTTGCTTATGCTGGATATCTTGCTTATGCTATAAATTGAAGGGAAAAGAGAAATATGATAGAATATTGGTATCGGGGCTGACAAAGCTTAGACGGATTATTAACAGATATCAGGCATGACGATTGATACCGTAAGTATTGAATAAGTGAAGAAACAACTTCAAAGCACGTGCTTTATGCACCTGTTTACGCCTAATTATTTATAGGCCGGTTTAGATATAGTTTTCCGGATGATCTAAATTGTTATAAAATAGGAAATAGGGGTAGTCCATTGATGGGGACTACTTAGAAAAAATAGTCATGACGACTAGTAGTTTTGTTCCGTTGCCGCTACTAGTGTAAGTCGAGATGAAACAAGGAACTATGCATGTAGAATGATATCATGGAGATTTTTCGGACCCGGAGGCAGTATCCGGCAGCTCCACCAGAAATTAAAAATAACCCCCTCTGGGGGATTTTTTATGACAGATGGCAGGGAAATATTCCACATGTGGAAAACAAATAAATTATAAAAATTGTACTCAAAAACATGTTGACATAAGCGATTTAGCGCGGTAATATAGAGGTAGCTTTTGAATAAAAAAATTATTCAAAGCCAAAAACAAACAATATAGCCAAAAAACTCCACACTCTATAAGAAAAGTCAGTATTCCTCGCAGTTTAGCTGACTTTTCTTTTTTGGTATTTTTTCTAAGAAGGACTTTGAGATGAAAGTCTTTTTTTTATTAACATTTGAGATGTAGACTTGTTTGTATTTTGATGCCGTAGTTCAATGATTGACGGATGGCTATGTGTAGGACTTATTGCGGATAGTAAACAGAAATCTAGGTTGAGCTGATTATGCGGGGCCGCTGTGATAATATGTGGTGATGAAAAATAAATAACAGTTGAATAGGCTTTTTGAGTAAAATAAGCGTGCAAACGATAAGCAATAACGGAATGAAAATAAAAAGTAAGCAAAGTATTATTGAAGAAGCTTTAGCTTACTTTTTTGTAGGTTTATCTCTATAAAATTAATTGAAGTGTAAACCGGTTATTCTATGAGTAGGGGTTGGATGAGTTTGAGATGATATTGGAAAAATATGTAAAGAAGTAATAGGGGGTGCGAAGAAATATTTTTCTGTAAATGCATGATAGCCTACGTGGTGAGCCGAAATAGCAACTACATCAAAAATGCTAAGAGAGGCGGAATGTGCTAGTTTTTTTGTAGGGCTATTTTGCTTGTGATAAATAAAGAATGGGTGTGTTCTGGATTCTAAGAAACAATAAGTGGATGGCTTAATTAATATCGTAAATGTCTATGTTTATCCGTAGTTTATATTTCATCGTAATTGAACTATGTTGCGGAATTTCTGAAAAATATT
>CAJZIB010000049.1 GCA_916049555.1 uncultured Candidatus Saccharibacteria bacterium
AATAAAACCAAATATCATAGATTAGATGAATAATTTTCGTTTTCTTCGAGCTGTGACTTTTATAGAGGAAGAAGCCAGTAATTAACATAAATAGATTAACACCAATTTCACCAAAGTGTAGGAGAAAAGCCACGATAATTTTATTAAAACCACTTAAATTTTCAAAAATAAGACCTTTATAACAAACATGAAAAAATAATGATCATGATAATTGCTACAATTCGCAAAAGATCGAGAGAATAATTTCTCTGCTTTTCTATCTTATTTACCTCCATAATAACCCTATTATATCTAATAGTCTGTTTTTAGGGGGGATTTTTCTAGAAGTTAGATCTTAAAGAGACCATTATGCTTTTTTTGGTCGTAGATTTCGACTGGAATACCTTTGGCCTTGATTTTTTCCTCAACTAGGATTTTGATTTCCTGGTCATAGGCAGTTTTCTCTTCGTGTTTTGATAATTGCTGCTTTACTTGTTCTGATATTTTTTTGCGTTGAGTTTTGGAGAGACCGAATTCCTTAGACCAAGAATCTAGCTCAGAGAGTGCAGCTTCCGGGTCATATGAATAGTTAAAGAAATCAATGTAATTGCGATTATCCTTTGATTCTGAATAGAGGCGGTCAAGAATTTTTGACGGCACGCGCAAAAGCTCATCTAGGTTGATTCCCTGGTGATTCTCTTGGATTTGCTTTTTAATAACTTGGACAAGAAAGTCTATATAGTCAGATATTAGCTTAGAATTAGCGAATTTATAACCACCTTCTGGAGTAGGGATGGCATAGAGATTGGCGACGGTAAAATATTGTTCAAAGAAGCCTGACTGTTTTTGATTACGATAAGATTGCATGCAAACAACACAACCTGGATCGACGATATCAATAGCTACCTTGGAGGATTCAGGGACGGTATGATTCTGATAAAACTTAAGGAGCGCTTCTGTGTTCTTAGCTTTTACTTCTTGATTTCCTTCAGCTTGTAAATTAAGTAGTGGAACACTGGAGCTTGTGAAATAATCTTTAGCTTCCCAGGTTTTTAGACGGTCTGGGATGACGGAGAAGATTTCACCCCATTCAGAGAAACTGCGACCAATTTTTTCAGCTAGATCGGTTGGTTCAGATTGGTCGATAGTACAGGACGTAGCACCGAGGCCACATTGGCTTGGCTGCGAAACGTTACACGTGCCAAAAACCCAGAGAGCGAGCAGTGATTTGATCGCAATAATAAGAGACCAGACCGTAATAAAGACAATCAGAACGGAGAGGACTTCAATAAGAGCGCTGGCAGGCTTTAAGAGTTTAGGATTTTTTATAACTAGACGTTTTAACAGAGTATTTTTAACATCATCTTTAAAGTTGGTGTCACATTTTTGTAGACGAACTTTCTTAAAAACACAGTGCCAGGCTTTTTTGAATACTGCCCAATATTTTTTTCCAAGTGTTTTGTTAAAAATACTAAGAAAGCCAACGAAAACAGATATGAGACATAGAATAATAAAAGCAGCAATACAGACCATTAGTTAAATTTCCTTAAAATTGTGATGAGTTTATTGATATCCGATTCAGTAGTTTGATAGCCAAGCGAGACTCGGACGAGTGGCGGGAAGTGCATTTTATGATCTAGGTAATAATGCACACAGAAATAACCAGAACGAACCATGATGTTTTGGTCGCTAAGAGCTTCGGCGAGAAGATGACTATCTATTCCCTCTACATAGAATGAGAAGGTAGTAGATTTTTCTTGATTGAGACAATGGATTTTAGGTTGAGACTTTAAGAAGTCAAAGAGTTTAGTTTCACAGGATTCTAGGCGTTCTTTTGCGGAGGCTGGCAGCTTCTCAAGCCAAGAAATCGCAGCACCAAGGGCGATGATTTCACCCCATGATTGAAGACCAGCTTCAAAGGCGGTGTGGATTTTATCATCATGTTCAGCGGAAAGAAGATAAGAATTCTTTTCCACATCATCCACCATACCTCCACCGAGAAAAGTGAGGTTGAGGTTTTCTAATAAGGTCTTTCGCACGACCATGACACCAAGTGAGGCGCTATACATTTTATGGGCGGAAAAACAAATTGCATCAGCTTCAGTCTCCTGGAGGAGCTGATAATTATGAGCCATCGCCTGTGCGGCGTCGAGAATAATAATTCCCTGTTTTTGATGAACATAAGTGATAATATCTTTGAGATTTTTAAGCGTGCGCCCATCGATATTACTCATAACATTAACTACAACCAGTGAATTATCGGGGATTTCAGATATTGGGAGTGAGCCATCGGCTTCTCTGGAAAGCACAAGACGCTCTAGCTTAGCGCGGGTAGCAGCGGACTGAGTAGCAAGAAATACAGAATTATGTTCAATATCGGAAGTAACTATGGTTTTAATACCTGTAGCTTTAAAATCAAATTGAGAAAGAAGAAGGTTGATACCATACGTAGTATTAAGTGTGAAGCTAACAAAATAATCTCGCTTCTTGAGTTTGAGAAGTTTTAGAACTTGATCGCGAGTCTGCTCAACTTTTTGATCAGTAGTTTTTCCCCACTGATATTTTACGCGCTCGCCACAAGAGTTATGTTTTTGATAATACTCTACTAAACTATCGATGACTGGTTGCGGACGGAGTGACTGACAGGCACCATCAAAATATACATCTTGGCGTTTAAGATATTCAAACCCGGACGTGCGCTCAGAATTACTAACTGGTTTTGATTGGGTTGTAGCCTGTTTTTTTGATAGGTTAAAAAATACCATCGACCTCCTTATTTATGATTATTTTATCACAAAATAGATGTGAAAGAGTTTTCCACATCTCCACATTGCCATTATTATAATTTGATTTTTTAATATTGGCGCTTTGTTCGGTTTGAGTTTTCAACAAAAAGTTGATTTTTTCCACAAGCATTTTAATAGGTGGAAAATTGATTTTTATTATTGTTCGGTTTTATTAAAAACCAGAAAAATTTAGTGTTCGGTTTTTTGCAATCGAGAGTTTTTATTGTTCGGATTAACAGAGATGGGTTATTGTTTATGACTCTAAATCAAGGCCAAGAATTTCAGCTGCCTGCATCAAGATATCGTGATCAGAATCCGAAGCATACTGCAAGCGCTGTTTGAAAAGCGCGGTAGTTTCTGGAAAAGTGAGATCAACGATTTCTAGGGAGCGAGCGGAACCAGCGTTGCGTTTCAAAAAACCAAGCTGGACTAGATTGTCGATATGCTCAGCCACAGAGGCGACGGAGCGTAAACCGAGTCCTGCCGCAATTTCACGATAGGATGGCGAGTATTCATGATTGTTCTGAAAGTCTTCCAGAAAATCCATTAAACGCTTTTGCTTTTTTGTCAATTTCAGTGCCATATTTGTTATAATTATATAGTAGATGGAGATTTTGTGGCAAAAATGAGCAATTCGTATATTGATGGACTAATATCACCCTCGAGGAATAAAAGAGTAGCGCGAACCGTGCGACCTAAGGCTAGCCTAGAGATTGGTGAGGATCAGGCCACAAAACAACACTTGGAACAGCAACGTTTGCTTAGGGCAGAGAGATTACGTAAGGAAAAATTACGCAGCCGAAATATATCACTCGCTCAAAGCGATGACCCATTGGTTGGACAGGCTGAGATCCGACGAAAGCAATTAGTGGGATCTGGTAACACGAGAACAATTAGCGAGATAAGTGCAATGCCTGAGATGGAAGCTTTTAATAATAAAGCTGCCTCAGCTAAACCAGAACTCACTGAAACTAGTAAACCAGCTACAGTTACCTCAAGAATTCGTCGTAAAATAGGCGATTTCAGCAAACGAAATCATGATGATTTTGTGGAACCAGTGCAGGCGTTTGGACTAACACGCCAAGATGATTTTGACGAAGATTTTGACAATAAAAATGAGCTGGGTGATGCACGTTTTGATGATGAAAACTTAATAGATTTATCATCTGATGAACTATTTAAGGGTAGAAAAAGGGGGCGTAAGGACCAAGATTCAGATGAGGATGATAAAAAACCGAAGAAGAAGGGCTTCATTAGACGTCATCCAAAATTAACTATTTTCTTATTTTTATTACTCTGTGGTGGGACTGCACTATATTTATATGGTGATCAATTAGTTGCAAAAGTGACTGGTGGAAAATCAAATTTGGTTGATCTTGTAAAGACTGTAGTTACAGAAAAAATAACACCACTAAAGTCCGATAAGCAAGGTCGCACTAATATTGCAATTTTTGGAACCTCTGGATACGACATGGCCGGAAGTGAGGGCAAATACGTACATGATGGTGCACAATTAACCGATTCCCTAATGGTAATGTCAATCGATCAGAAAGCAAAGAATGCAGTAACCATGAGCTTACCACGCGACCTTAAAGTGGGGCGCGAGGCTTGCTACACTGGTAAAATTAACGAAGTTTATGTTTGTGCGAGTAATAATGGAAAAAATGAAGAGGCGGGAGCGCAGGCGGTAATGAAATCACTTGGTGAAATTTCTGGCCTTGAGATGCACTATTATATTCATGTAAACTGGGGGTCGTTGGTGCAGATTGTGAATGCGCTAGGCGGGATCACTGTAACGGTTGATGAAGATATTAATGATTATTACTACACAAAAGTGGTGATGAAAGCTGGTGTGCCAACACATCTGGATGGTGAAAAAGCGCTAGGTCTTGCCCGTGCCAGACACGGTTCAGCAAGTGGTGATTTTACACGCGGTGAAAATCAACAAAAGGTACTTGTGGCGATTAAAAACCGCATTGCCGAAAAAGGTATGGATATCCCTGCTATGATTAATTTAGTGAATGTCCTGGGAGATAACCTAAAAACTAACGTGAATATTGATGAAATTAAAACGGCGGCAAAAGTAATGTCCGACTTTAATCCCGCTAATATTGCGTCGGTGCCATTAATTAATACGCCGGAAGGTAATTTAGTTAAAAATGCGAGTTTTCCAGTTAATGGGGTTGATATTTCATTTGTGATTCCAAGTGCCGGAGTACAAAA
>CAJZIB010000050.1 GCA_916049555.1 uncultured Candidatus Saccharibacteria bacterium
CTCTGAACACTCTTTCCCTACACGACGCTCTTCCGATCTTAATTGGTTTATCAACTCCGATAAAACCGCCACACTAGATTATTATCTCGCCCCAACCTCCGCTTCTTTCATGATTGATGGAAAAACCTATCAAGGTGACGCCAAAATAAAGCTAAAACCAGGGAACTATACTATTCAAATTTCTAACCCAAACTTCAAGGAAGTTACTCAGGATCTCGAATTAAAAAACAATCAAGTTACTTATCTCTATGAAGCCCTTGAACCAGATTCCGATCACCAAGATTTTTATAAATCACACCCAGAAGATGAATCTCGCGTGCAACACATTGCTGATTTTAAAGCCGACTTAGAACGTAAAAACTACACCGATAGCGATCCAGTCTTTAAAGCCACACCATATTCCAGCTATCAGGCCGGCTTCTCTATTGCTGCCGAAAAGCAACCTCAAACCACCAAGGTAAAATTAAAGATTACCCTCTTTACTTGCTCCGACCAGCAAATCGAAGAACTCAAAACCGCTGCCTATAAATATCTCACCGACAACAAACTTAATCCTAATAACTATGATATTGAGGTTACTAGCTGTTAACCCAGCTACACTTCTTCCACCGAAGTAATAATCACCTGATTATCCTTAAAATTCCTCACCAAACATTTTTGTCTAGTATTATCCAATTCTGAGAATACATCATCGAGCAATACTACTGGTTTTTTACCAGTTTCTTGAAAAATTAGATCTGCTTCAATAAACTTCATCGCTAAAATCATCGATCGAAGCTCACCTCGGCTCGCCGTCCCATCTGCTTCCTTCTCATTAAATAAAAACACAAAATCATCACGATGAATTCCAAACCCAGTATGACCTAAAATTAGGTCCCGATCAAACTCTCTTTCCAATCGATTAAAATACTCCGCCTCTGAAACCTCACCTCCAAATAAATCTAATTTCAAAAATACCTGATCATTATTTTCCGCAATTGAATGATAAACCTGATTAAAAACCATATTTAGTTTATCTAAATATTTCTGACGTTTCTTTCGAATCTCCAAGCCATACTTAGCTAGTAAGATATTCCAAGAGAAAAAATCACTCGTTTCTATGTAACTTCGACTCTGGCTTTTTTCTTTCTTACCATAAAAATCCAAATCACTACGTTTATCATTATTTTTTATATATTTTTTCAATAAATCATTACGTTGCTTTAGTGTCTTCTCATATTTTGAGAGGGAACTACTATACCCCTCATCAAATTCTGCAATTACTCGATCAAAATAAGCCCTTCTTTTTGTTGGGCTTGTCGCCACCAAATGTAAATCATCCGGTAAAAATAATACCACTGGGTATCGATATTTTTTTGGTAATCTTGCAGTTCTTTTATCTTCTACTAAAAATTGCTTTTTCTGCCCATCAAATAACACCACGGTTGAAAGTCCATTTGTAAATTTCAATTCAACTCGATAAAACTCAGAGCCTCGTCTTAAAATCTCCTCATCCGTCGCTCGAAAAGATTTTCCACGCAACGCTTCATAAATCGCCTCCAGTACCGAAGTTTTTCCAGAACCATTTTCCCCAACAATTAAGCTAGTCTTCTTTTTACAATGTAACAAAAACTCATCATGACTACGAAAATTAACTAATTTTATACTTTCAATAATCATTCTAGCTTTTTAGAGGCATAATAATATGCGTATAATTATTTGATTTTTCATTTCTAATCACCACTGGTGCTAATTTTCCTGAAATACCAAATGATAAATTATCTTCCTCAATCACATTAATCACGTCCACTAGATAACGCGAATTTAAAATCACCTTTCCATCGTTCACCACCTCAGTCTCGAGCTCAGATGCATTTTCACCAAACTCATTAGCTACCGAAGAAACCGCAAAAGTTTGAGTCTCACTTTTTGCTTCACAAATAATTGATCCGCCGACACCACGTGAAAATAGAGCGGCTAACTTCACAATACGAAGCAGCTCACTTTTTGACATCTTAATATTTGAGCCAATCGTTTCTGGAATTAAACGTCGATAATCAGGGAATGATCCGTCAATTAATTTCGAAGTAATTTCAATTTCCCCAAGTCTAAAGCGCACCTGTGAATTATCAAACACAATTTCAATCTCATTCATATTATCCGACATCGCACCCAAAACATCAGTCAGACACCCCGCCGGCACAATCGCCTTCACATCACTTTCCACCTTTTCAATAAACAATCGCTCAGCTAGGCGATACCCATCAGTTGCTGCAATATATAAACTGCCTTCAAAAGTATTAAAATACACTCCTGTTAGTGACGGCCTAGTCGTATCCGATGAGCAGGCAATTTTTACTTCATTGATCCCAGTTTTAAAAGCTTCAATACTCATTCGATAAATCACCGCTTCTGTATCATTAATATCAGGCAACTCCGGAAAATCCTCAGCGGGTGCTCCATTAAAGGATGACTTATATTTACCAGAAGCCACAGTTAATTTTGAATCACTTGCAGTTAGCTTTATCTCACCCTTAGGTAAGTTACTAACAAAATCTGCTAAAAGCCTCGCTGGTACTGTAATCTCTCCGTCTTTCGAATTAGCAACCCCTAAATAACTCACAATCGCCATATCAAGGTTTGTTGTTACCAGTTTTACTTTTCCATCTAATGCCTTTATCAGAACATTATTCAAGATAGGTAGGGTAGTTCTACTTCCTGCCGCTACTCGACTAACAACTCCTAATGCCTTCGCTAGTTTTCCTTGTTCAACATTTATTTCCATATCTCTCCTTTATTAAATAATTAATTGTAGTAGTAATAGTCTATGTGGATTTTGTGTATAACTTTCTTTTATAGGGAAGAATCCACTCTTTTATTGTGTAAAACCATCTGGATAACTTTGGAAAACTTAGTGGAAAAACCTGACTTTTCAACACCTTTTGCGTATATATTATTATTTGCTTGACTTTACACATAGTTTTCCTCGACTTTTTCACCTACTTATTCGCAAAGTCTTCCACAACTTTTCCACATTATTCACTTAATTGCTCCCGAATCTCACCAATTTGGTCTCTCAATGTAAAATTCATCTTCATATCTGTTTCAATTTTTTTAATTCCGTGCATTACTGTAGTATGATCTTTAACTCCTACTTCAAGGGCAATTTTTGGCGTACTCATTTGTAAATCCCTTGACATAATAAACATCGCAATCTGTCTTGCCGTCTTTATGTTTGAAACTCGACTTCTTCCACAAAGTTCTTCTGGCATAATATTAAAATAATCAGCCACCTTATTCACCACTGTTTTACTAGTTAAATTACGCCCTCTCACTCCACTACTTGGCAGGGTAGATGCTAGGCCTTCCTGAATAATACTGAGCGGGGAAACGCCCTTTAATTCGGAAAGTGCTACGATTTTTCCATAAAGACTCTGAAGATCGCGTATATTAGTTTCTACATTTCTCGCAATATGTTCAATTGCTTTATTTTCAATTTCTACACCATCAAATTCTGCCTTCGCGTGTAAAATTGCACATCTATCTTCAAACGTTGGGTATTGTAGATCAAACGCACCAGTCATTGTTAATCTTGAAGCAAGACGTTCATCTACAGTCTTGATCTGGCTTGGTAACCGATCACTTGTGATAATCACTTGTTTATTTGCCTGATGCATATCATTAAAGATATTGAAGAATTCTTCCTGACTCTTTTCCTTACCAACGATAAACTGAAAATCATCGATAATTAAAACATCAAGTTTTTGAAACTTTTTATGGAAATTCTCCATGTCACCTTTTCGCACTGCATTAATAAAATCAGTGTAAAAATGATTGATCGGCGTATAGAGAATTTTTAATTTTGGATTTTTCTTTAGCAATTCATTTCCAATTGCTTCCACAAGGTGTGTTTTGCCAAGACCAGGCCCGCCATATAGGAAAAACGGATTATATTTATCCCCAGGATTGTCGATAATGTTTTTAGCAACCGCCACCGCTAATTCATTATTTGTCCCCACCACAAAATTATCCATCGTGAATTTACTATTTAATCCGGTTGAAATTGTGGGATTAAAGCTACTTGCAGGTACTGTAATTTTTTCTACTGTACTTACTCGATTTTGCAACTCATCAAGACTCACTTCGCGTGATTTTTTCACCTTAGTGGTATTACTTATTACTACATAGCTGGTATTTTTTACTTCGATTTTATTTGACTCTAGTGCGGCACGAATATGAGAATCGAATTTCTTTCGAATATTGGCCTGCATAAAAATATTTGGCACACCAATCTTTATTATTCCATCGTCCGTACTAATCAACGAAGTATGTGTCTGAGCAAAAAAAGTTGCATAATTTTCCTGAGAAATCTTAGTTTCAAGTTCTGCTAGTACATTATTCCACACGTCAAACACCGCCGCTACCTCCAGCTTTTTTCTCTA
>CAJZIB010000051.1 GCA_916049555.1 uncultured Candidatus Saccharibacteria bacterium
TATTTAATCTAATTGATTTAAGGTATTATCTATGAACAAAATTTTCAAAAGATTTTTTAATCTCACAAAATACGAACGTATCAACTGGCTACTCAAGCTTCTCATTAGTCTTAGCGGTATTCTCCTAAGCATTCTGCATTTTATTGATCCAGTCACCTGGCACAAATTCCCAAGCTACCTAGTTACTATTATTCTGCCATATGCGCCAGAACTGCTAAAAAAACTAGGCTTTGCTACTACCACAAGATTACAGATCATCTATGGACTATTCCTCATTATTGCCATGGTACTAGGCATTGATCTGGATTGGTATAAGACCATCATTATTATGGGCTCCCCAAGTTATGATAAAATTGTCCACACGCTTAGTGGAGTGGTGGCTGCATTTGGCGCAAAAGAAATTCTAGATAATTTCTATGACGGAAAAGAAGCTACCGATTACTCCGGAAAAACCTTAGAGGCAAAAACTGGCTCCTCTGGGAAATCTACCATTAAACGAAAGGTCTATCACACCGGCTTCGCCTTTCTCTTCATTATTTGTTTTGTCGCCTTTACTGCCGCAATGTGGGAATGTTTTGAATTTACGTATGACAAACTTTGTGGCGGCCACATGCAAGAACTCAACGCTCCAGGTATCGACGACACCATGGGGGATATTATCTCTGCCACTGTCGCTGGTATTATTACGGCCATCTTCCTAAGAAAGAAATAAAAATGTCAAAAAATGCCCCACAGAAATCGGATGAAGTTTCGCAAGTCTCCGCAAAAGAGACAGAAATCCTCTTAAGTCTCCTTAAACAGAGTTTATCTGCAAACATCCCTGGCGATGTAGTTGAATTAGGCTGTTATAGAGGAGATACTTCAATTGTTTTTCAGCGAGCATTACAAAATTTCACTAATCTTTCGGGGGGTTCAAGTAAAAATCTCTGGCTCTATGATTCATTTGCGGGGCTCCCAGAAAAGTCCAGGGAAGATAGTTCGGCAGCCGGTGATCAGTTTAAATCTGGCGAACTTTTTGTTACGAAGCGTGAGGTTATCGAAAAGTTTAAGCGTCAAAACCTTCCTCTACCAAAAATTAAGAAAGCTTTCTTTGAAGAACTAGACCCAGAAACTGATCTACCAGACAAAATTAGCTTCGCCTTTCTCGATGGTGATCTCTATACCTCAATCAAGACTAGCCTCGCGCTCGTCGAATCAAAAATGCAGCCAGGTAGCATTATTATTGTTCATGATTATAATAATCCAGAACTCCCAGGCTCCGCTCGCGCCACTGATGAATGGCTAAAGTCACATGCGGCAAAAGTTGCAAAATTTAAAACTCAAGAAACTCTTGCAATTATCGAAATCAAATAGTTAGCAGGATATCAAAATTCATTTTTCATGGCCGGATTTATTTTTCATGCCCGCCACCCGGTATCTGCATTTTATCCAGCGCATTTTTAAACTCTGAAAAATCAAGTCCTACAAAAAATATCCCGACCTCTTTGGAGTGACTTAGCTCCCACAAAACTATCTGCGCTGACCGGTCATCTCTGGTCCCATTCAAGTAGGTCACCACAGCTGTATAAAATTCGCCATCCTCCATCATGGCCTTATCAATATTGTATTGAATATTCTCTACTAAATCCATTCTACGACTCGCTATCTATAAATCTATTCTAAAGCATCTATAAAATAAATCCACCCCTTGGGACGTTCCGCAAGTTCGCAAATTATAGTTAACATAAAAAACGACCACCAAGTGGTCTTTTTTTAAAAAATGGTATGTTTTTCGCTTTTTCGAAAAACATTCCAATCTGCGTCGGTTCAATAAAGAAAAACTTTTTTCTTTATTTCTCCTCCTTGAATGGTCGGGGCGACAAGACTCGAACTTGCGACCTCAGCGTCCCAAACGCCGCGCGCTACCAACTGTGCCACGCCCCGCTACTGTTAAATTTACCACACATACCCCAAAAATGCAATGATATGTTAATATAATTATATCTGTACTTGTCAGCTCCAAGCGCAGTCCAAACTAACAGTCTCTGCAATCAGAACTAATAGCTACATAAGTCATCCTTGGAGCACTGTAAGATATAGTAATTTCTATTTCAAGACCAATTTTAAGGAGTTTAATGAATACGCAAAATTCTACAGGGAATAAATCAAAAACCAGCTCGGGCAAAAGTACCAAGTCAAACACCATCCGCTCAGTTATCTTTACGATCCTTTCCATTCTTTTTATCGTCTACTGTCTAAATCTTTTTAGCTCTCACAATTTGAAAGTTAAGGAAGTTCCACTCTCTGATGTTATCGCTCGCGCCAATGATGAAAACGGTAACATTAAGAAAATCACCGTCTCGGGCAGTGAACTTGAGATTACCCTCAAAGACAAAGATATTCCAACCGAGGTTTCCAGAAAAGATGCATCCGGCACTCTCTATGAGCAAGGACTCATTAACCACTGCGCCAATAAATCCGGTGAAGATTTGAAAAAATGTCAGGAGCATTACCCAGTTATTAATTACGTCGAGCCAATCAATTATTCTGAACTTTTCATTAGTATCCTGACTATCGCTGTTCCAATTATTGTCGCCATCTTCTTCTTTAGCCGACTTCTAGGTCAAGCCCAAAGCATGAATAAGGAAAATATGGGTTTTGGTAAGGCACGTGCAAAACTATATGGCCCAGACAAAAAACGCGTTCTCTTCACCGATGTTGCTGGTAATGAAGCTGCAAAGCAGGACCTTGCCGAAGTTGTTGATTTCTTGAAAAACCCTAAAAAATATGAAAAACTTGGCGCAAAAATCCCACGTGGCGTACTTCTCGCCGGTGATCCAGGTACTGGTAAAACTTTGATGGCTCGTGCAGTTGCTGGTGAAGCTAATGTTCCGTTCTTTAGTATTTCTGGTTCTGAATTTGCCGAAATGTTTGTGGGTGTTGGTGCTTCTCGTGTTCGTGACCTCTTTAGCAAGGCAAAAAAGAATTCCCCAAGCATTATCTTCATCGATGAGATTGACGCCGTTGCACATAAGCGTGATGCGAGAGGTGGTGCAGGTCGTGAGGATGAACAGACTCTCAATCAGATCCTCGTTGAGATGGATGGTTTTGATAATGAATCCGGCGTAATTGTTATCGCTGCTACCAACCGTGTTGATATGCTTGACAAGGCACTCCTTCGTCCAGGTCGTTTTGATCGTCATGTTGACGTTACACTTCCAGAACGCAAAGACCGTCTCGAAATTCTTAAGGTCCATTTCAAAAATAAACCAACTGAAAAATCTGTTGACCTTGAGGCTCTTGCTGCAAAAACTGCTGGCTCCTCTGGTGCTGACCTTGCTAATATTGCCAATGAAGCTGCTATTACTGCTGCCAGGGAAGGTCATAAGGAAATCACTAGTGCTGACGTTACCGAGGCTTTTGAGCGCGTTGCGATCGGGCCTGAGCGCAAATCAAAAGTTATGAACGAACAGGAACGCAAAATTACCGCTTATCATGAAGCTGGTCATGCCGTGGTCGGCCACGTCCTTCCAGATTCTGACCCTGTCCATAAGATTACGATTATTCCTCGTGGTCACACCGGTGGCGTCACTTGGTTCCTCCCTCCTGAAGACCGCAGCTATAAGAGTATTTATGAACTTAAAGATGTTCTAGCTCGTGCCATGGGTGGTCGTATCGCAGAAAAAATCATCTTCGGAGCCGACAATGTCACTACTGGCGCCTCTTCCGATCTGAAACATGTAGCTGAGCTCAGCAAGGAGATGATCACTCGCGAAGGTATGGGAAATAAAACCAGAAATCTTGTCTTCCCAGCTGAGGAGACCGGCTATTATACAATTAGCACTTGTAAGCCATACTCTGAAAAAACTGCCGAATTAATTGATGAGGAAATCGGCGAGTTTACTGCCGAGGCTGCCAAGCGTGCGGAATTAGTTCTTCAGGCTAATCGCAAAGTTCTCGACCGTGTCGCGAACGCCCTCCTTGAAAAAGAATCTCTTGAAGCAGAGGATCTAAAAGACATCTTTGATGGTGCCACTCTCCCGGATCGCGCCAAGCTTCACGATTAACTAGTCCGCTCCTAAAATAGTCATAAAAACTTCCCACACTACAATAAAAAATGCCCCAGCTGGGGTATTTTTTATAGCATCGAATAGACTTAAAAATTAAATAATCACGGGATAAAATTGCGCGCTCTTTAGAATTGATACTGAAGCTCGCACCTTGAGGTTTGAGGTGACTTCTTGTATTGCGCAAACCTTGTCAGCCAGCACCACAATCCAGCTCTCACGATATTTTGGCATCACAATACTAATAGGGAACATATGGGCCTGAATAATATTTTTTTCAATCGCGTTCAGCTTAAATTCTTTTTTCGCATTG
>CAJZIB010000052.1 GCA_916049555.1 uncultured Candidatus Saccharibacteria bacterium
AAAAATATCGAACGCTAAGTTCGATATTTTTAGTCTTTCTAATTAATTTTTTATTTACGTATCCTAGCCGCCACGCTCGCAAATGGCAGCAACAACGGATTTAAGTACTTCCATTTTTCCGTTAATTTCTGGTTGCTGCGCGCTACCGCCAACGCGTGTGAAATTTTCCAGCGCAACATCACTCGCGCCAGCCATTTTTTCTGTTCCTTGGTTGGATTTTTACCTACCCATTTTTTCAAATAATCAAAACTTTTCTGCCAATTTCTCCAAGGTAGGGAAGAACTCGCCACGGTGCTAGTTTCGGTTCCATAGTGATAGATATAATATGGCTTTGCCAAAAATTTCAGCCTATCAAACCCCTCTTTTTCGGCACATTTTAAATATTGCAATACGAAATTCGTATCTTCTGCAAAGTCCCAGCCAATAGGGAATTTCAGCTCGTATTTTTTGATGATCTCCGCACGAAACATTTTATTTACGGAGGCATAAAGTCGGCCATCACTTGCTAAATTCTTCAAAATATATGCCTTAAAATCCTCTTCACCCCGTTCAGAAATTTCATTTGTAAACATCGGTTTCTCGGTTTTCTGGTGAATCCTTTTGTATAAAAATCCAGATGTCGCCACCGCTACCTTATCTTCAAGTAATAGTTTACTCATCTCGCTCAAATATTTTTTTGATACCGCATCATCTGAATCGATGAACGCAATCAGCTCTCCACGTGCTTCAGCGAGTCCACGATTTCTTGCCGCTGCAGGTCCCGCGTTCTCTTGTCGAATCAGTACAATTTTTCGCCCCATTCCCAAAAGTTTCTGTTGCCTCTTAAATTCATTGAGGAGTAGATAACTATCATCCTGAGATCCGTCGTCAATACAGATAATCTCTAAAATTTCATAAGCATCTTTCACTAACTGATTCAAAAGTTTTACGGCCTTGTCACCAGTATTATAAACAGGAATAATAATCGAAATTAACGGTTGCTTCATATGCTTATTGTAACATCAGAAAAATATTTTTCACTATGGTATAATTTAATCTATGAAAATCCCTAACATCTGTAGTCGCAAAAACCGCATTCTTTTGAAGGAGTTAGTTAAAACCGATTTTAAACTACGCTACCAGGGATCCGTCTTGGGCTATATGTGGGCTGTGCTGCGCCCAATGATGCTTTTTGCCATCCTCTATGTCGTCTTTGCTAAAATCCTTAAAATGGGTAGCGACATCCCGCATTATCCAGTTTATTTACTAGCTGGTACCGTGCTCTGGAGTTTCTTCTCTGAATGCACAAGCCAAGGTATCCAGGCTATTGTGGCTCGTGGCGATCTACTCCGTAAAATTAGTTTCCCAAAATGGATCATCGTCGTCTCCGCTACTACTACCGCCTTAATTAATTTTCTCATCAACCTCGGCGTGGTCATTATTTTTGCCATCATTAACGGCGTTACTCCAAGTCTCTCTTGGCTCATCGTTCCATTTATTGTCCTAGAGCTTTATTTACTCTCTCTTGGTATCTCATTCTTCCTTGGCGCCATCAATGTTAAATATCGTGACATCTCCTCAATCTGGGAAGTTTTTATGCAGGCCCTCTTCTATGCCGTTCCAGTCATTTATCCAATCACCATGGTTGCTGACGCCAGTCCTCTCGCTGCAAAAATCTTTCTCCTAAACCCAATCGCTCAAGTCATCCAGGATGTTCGTTATTTTCTAATCACCAACCAAACCATCACCACCTGGAATTATCTTCCTGAACAGCTGCTTCACTTTGTGCCAATTCTCATTGTAATTATTATTATCACTCTCGGCGGTCTCTACTTTAGGAAACGTTCAAAATACTTTGCGGAGGAAGCCTAATGTTTAAAAAACTATCAAAAACTCATCCAGAAGCGACCAAAAAGACTCAGAAGAAAGCTAATTCCATGAAAAAAGATTCCGCCGAAGATATCATTATTGTCGATCATTTATCAAAAAGCTTTAAGCTTCCTACTGAGCGTTCTTGGGGTCTCAAACAAGCCATCTTTAATCGTCTCAAAGGTATTAAGGGGTATACAAAACAAGAAGTTTTAAAAGATATTAGCTTTAATGTTAAAAAAGGTGAATTTTTGGGTATCGTTGGCCGTAATGGCTCCGGCAAATCCACTCTGCTCAAGATTCTCGCTCAAATCTATGTTCCCGATTCTGGTAATATCACAATCAACGGCTCTCTTGTTCCATTTATCGAGCTTGGTGTTGGCTTCAATCCAGAACTGACTGGTCGTGAAAACGTCTACATGAATGGTGCCATGCTTGGATTCTCCAATGAAGAAATGGATAAAATGTTTGATGACATTGTGGAGTTTGCTGAACTCGCTCCCTTCATGGATCAGAAGCTTAAGAATTACTCCTCAGGTATGCAAGTCCGTCTCGCCTTCTCGATTGCCATTCGCGCTCGTGGTGACATTCTGATTCTTGATGAAATTCTCGCCGTTGGTGACGCCGCCTTCCAGGAGAAATGTAATCAATATTTTGCCTCACTTAATAAAAACCAAACTGTCATTCTCGTTACTCATTCCATGGAAAATGTTCGCAAGTTCTGTGACCGCGCCATCCTCATTGATCAGGGAAAAATTATTAAAGAAGGTGATCCTGAAATCGTTGCTGACGCTTACCTTAAATTATTTAACTAGGAGGAGCCTATTCAATACGATTTCTTAGTTGTCGGTGCCGGATTCTTCGGCGCTACTGTTGCTGAGCGACTTGCTGCTTCCGGAAAGAAGGTCCTAGTTATCGATCGTCGACCACACCTTGCCGGTAATGCCTACTCCTACACTGACTCTGAAACTGGTATCGAAATTCATCAGTATGGTTCCCACATTTTTCATACTGAAAGCGAAGAGGTTTGGAATTATATTACCAAATTTACCGAATTCAATGATTACATTCATACCGTGCCTACTCGTCACGACGGCAAACTTTATCCAATGCCAATCAATCTTGACACGATCAATCTCTTGTATGATAAAAACTTCACTGCTGATGAAGCTAAAGCTTTCATTGATGAAGAAATAAAAAAGGATATTGAAAAATATCATATTACGGAACCTCAGAATTTCGAAGAAAAGGGAATTACTCTCATTGGTGAAAAACTTTATCAAGCTTTTATTAAAAACTACACTGAAAAACAATGGGGCACTGACGCCAAAAACCTCAGCGCTGAAATCTTGAAGCGAATTCCGGTCCGTTTTGATCATGATAACCGCTATTTTGCTTCCGCCAAACATCAGGGAATCCCAAAAGCCGGCTACACTAAAATCGTAGAAAATATGCTTAATTCTAACAACATCGAAGTCCGCCTGAATACTAGTTTCAAAGATATTGAATCTGAAATCAAAGGTGTAAAGGTTATCTATACTGGCCCAATCGATGAGCTCTTAAATTATGAATTAGGTGTTTTGCCATACCGTAGTCTTCGTTTCGAAGCAGAGTGGACTGATCAGGATCTTGGTCATGCCGTCGTTAATGAAGCTGATAAGGATATTCCATACACCAGGACTCATGACTATAAATATTATCAAATCCATCAGACAGAAGTTTTCGCTTCCAAGAAATCTTACATCTGTAAAGAATATCCAGCCGATTATGAAGTAGGGAAGGAAGCTTATTATCCAGTCAATAATGCTGAATCTGAAGTGCTCTATCAAAAATATCTCAACCTCCTAAAGGAACGCTATCCAAACATTATCCTTGGTGGCCGCCTCGGCGCCTACCGTTACTGGGATATGGATGTCGCCATCAAAAACGCACTTGAACTTGCCGCAACTCTCGAATAAACTGATAAAAAATAGGAGAGGTATATGAATCAAGAATTAGAACTCGAATTAACATATTTAGCTAAGGAGATTCCGAATGAGATTCAAAACATTCAGCCCACTCGTATTATAGATCTATATATTCCAGATACGGTGGAACACGCTCATTTAAGACTCCGTCAAAAAGGCGAAAAGTATGAAATTACTAAAAAGACACCAGTAAAAAAAGGTGATTCTTCCGAACAGATCGAACAAACCATTCCGCTCACCAAAGAAGAGTTTGAAGCTCTTGCTACCTGTAGCCAGAAAAAAGTCATCAAGGACCGCTATAAAATTAAAATAAATAATCATCTAGCAGAAGTTGATATCTTCCAGGAAAAACTTGCAGGTTTGGTCCTGATTGATTTTGAGTTTACTTCTTCAGTTGAAAAATCCTCCTTTAAAATGCCAGAGATAGCTCTCGCGGATGTTACCCAAGAGGAATTTTTAGCTGGCGGATTCTTATCTGGTAAGAGTTATAATGACCTTGCTGATAATCTTGCCAAATTTAATTATCAGA
>CAJZIB010000053.1 GCA_916049555.1 uncultured Candidatus Saccharibacteria bacterium
CCAAGTGCCGGAGTACAAAACTATACAAAAATTCAACAATTCCTCGAGAGTAAGATTGCTGACTATAGTGATTCCCCAGCCACTTCACGTATCCTCGCCTTGAATGGTACCGATGAGGGTGGTATAGCGGCAAATGAAAAGATTGAACTCGAAAAAGCTGGTTTTAGAGTCACCGGAACCGGTAATGCGCCAAAGGGAGAATATTCGGACAAGGTTTCACTTTATATGATAGGCTCTAAGGAAGAGACGAAGAAGAAGTTGGAAACCTATTATGGATTAACTGCGAAACCAGCTAGTGAACTACCAAAGGGCATTGATACAAAAAATTATGACTTTGTGGTAATTATCGGAAAGCCTGAGACAAAAGAGTAGTTAAAAAATAAGACCTGATCGGGGTCTTATTTTTATGCAGATATTAAAGATTAAAGTGGTTTTTTAGCAATGATTAAATGCCTTGCACGACCTTCGCCCTCAGAATGGGTGGTAATGTCGGAATAATCTTCAGCTAGTTTATGCACGACACGGCGATCCACCGCATTAAGTTCCAAAGTCATTGGTTCCCCAGTCTCACGGACTTTTTGGATCCAGCCTTCAGCCTTCTGTTCAATACGCTCCGCTCGCTGACGTTTGTAATCTGCCACATCAACATTAACGCGAGTTACTTCAGAATTATGGGCGACGAGTGCCATGGAAACGACGTGCTGGAGGGCGCGTAGATTGTCCGCATTCTTGCCAATTAGAAGTGAATTTAAGCTAGTGCTTGGTACACTCAGTTGAATAACATCATCGTCGATAGTGGACCAAACAGCTACATTAATACCGAAAAACGACAAAAGATCCTCAAGATATTTTGTTGCAAAACGAATCGATTCATCCCGATTCATAAAACTCCTATTCTCCTAGCCGTTATCTGGCTGGGTTGAGTTTGAGGATGATTTTTGTTTTATAGAAGAGTCGTTAGAAGATTTTTTGGCATCCTTAGCAGAAATACGAGTGATGCGGGTGCCGGTTTTCTTATTCTCAATTACCTCAGCCTCTTTTATATCAGAGGTCTTCTTTTTTAATTCCCTAAGAATAGCACGATCCGTGTTATCGTCGAGTTTTTCGTCTACCTGATTGAAAACAATTTTTTGCTGCAAAATTGTAACTAAATTAGAGAGAAGATAATACATAACGAGGGCACCAGGAAGATTAATTGTAATCATCAGCATCATGACTGGCATCATAAAACTCATCTGTCCAGAAACCATATTATTGAGGTCGGCCTGATCCATATCCTTGCCAGCTTTTGCATCTTCAACCATCTTCTTCCAAGTATTCTTAGCACTCTTCTTTGGCATCTGCATTTTTGACATATAATACTGAGTAAATGCGGAACCTAGAGCAAATAGAAGAATAATTAATGAACTTAAAGAAGTGAGGCCGGCGCGAACTGAGAGATCGACTTTTCCAAAAAGTTGAGGTTTAAAATCATAGGTTCGTTCCGAGGTGTTTTCAAGATAGGTGTTTTGCAAGTTAATAATCTCATCAATGCGGGTCATCTCGGAAACTACAGGGTAGGCGCGCTTAGAAACATTATCCTTGACGGTTGGAGTAACCATAATACGAATTGAAAAGAAGAGCGCAAAGAAGATTGGAAGTTGGATAAAAAGAGTCCAGATTGAGGTGAGTGGCTTGACATTATTGCGCTTATAGAGATCCATCATTTGGATAGTCTCAAGCTGTTTATTACCATTACAACGTTTGCGAATTTCGGTAAGTTCAGGTTGAATTTTGCGCATCAGCTTCATCTGAACAAATTGTTTTTTGATAAGTGGCCAGGTAAGAAATTTGACGATCAAAGTGAAGACGATCATCGCTACACCAAAATCACCAATGTAATTATAGATTACTAAGAGAATATTAATAATCGGGTTGACAATTAGAAAATCAATTAACTCAAACATTTGGTTAATTATAACATAGATAAAGGTAAAAACTAACAGTCTTCGACGTATTCTATCTTGTATTTATCTAAATCAATTTTATTTGCCTTTAGGAAATTAAGGGCATTCTGTTTAAGGATTTTCTTAAAATCGGCCTTACATGAAAGTGGTTTAATTTTGATCGTAATACTATTATCTTGATTTAAAATACTATCAATGTAATACCTTTTATCATCATTGTGATATGGGGTTATAGAAAAGATGGGGTCAGTCATGGTCTCATTTTTTTCAATCTCATTCAAGGCTTGCTCTATTTGATTACAAACTTCATCATCTTTCTGATGCTCTTTGAACCATTTTTTATTATTATCCTCTGGGGTAAGACAATAATAGATATATTTTTGATCACCTTTAGATATTTTGATTTCAGTTTCCTGTGTCTTGAACCCCTCTCGTTCGATTTTTATTTTATAATCCCCTGGCTTTATCTTCTTTTCACCTGCCGAATAAACCTCCTGGTTTAGCGTTATTTTTGCATCTACTGGCGAAACCAGAATTTTAACCTTCGCAGTTTTTGGGAGATCAATAATAAACATTACAATAATATAGGCGACTAAAACAAGAAAAGCTACAATTGCGATTTTTATCAAATTGGTGCGACTAAGCATGATTTTCCTTTGATTTTGTAGACTATTTTCCATCTTATGCTTTTCTCCTAAAGATTTGATATGCTCCATGATCATGAGTTAATTTAACACGGTCAGAAGTTTCTGGAGCATGACCATGAAGAGAGGCTTGAACTTCCTGCAAGTGACCATTAATATTGACTACTAATTTAATATGCCCAGGAACAATTAGAATATCACCCGATTGTAAAACAGAAGTATCTCCAGTATTTGGGATTTCGTCATAAAGTTCTGAATGTCTATTTAAATACGGGACCATTGATCCGGTCGTATCAACTGGTGGGAAATTCGTGTCAACACCAGAGGAACGTAGAACTACTGAGACAAACCTACCACAGTCTGTGACGTCGCCCACATTTCCAGCTTTGCGCTGCGCCTCTGAATAGGCCGGGGTAGGGTTTTTTCGATCGCCTGAGAAATAAGCCCTGGTTGCACTATCTGTTTCCGTATCATAGCGATGCCAGGCTAAATCTACGGCAGTTTGCGAAATCAACTGGTGGCCACCACCAGAATAGCCACCAGTACCAGGTTGACCATTCGAACTCGAGCAGCCACTTGTGCCGGAATTATCCGTAAATCCACCAAGAGCAAGATAAACCACATAGGCACCAAAATTTCGCTCATTATGACCAGTCGTACTTTGGTGATCACCAACATACATATACCATGACATACCACCTTTAGTGGAGTCACGTTTTGCATCAGCGCGTGACATTACGTATGGAGACCCTTCCCCAATTGAAGCCTGTTCTGGAGTAAAACCCATATCTAACGCCTGTTGCTGATACGCCTCGCCATTATAGCGATAGAACATCTTTTTCACTATTTTAGAGTCAGGATTGGCGGTTAACTCTGGGCCATATTGCTCTTTAACTAACTTAGCGGCGATTTTTGTTTGACGAAGAAATTCCTCAGTGGTAACTGGACCAGCTGGTTTAAAAGCATTACTATTTGTTCCGCCACTAGTATATGAATAGAGTTGGTAAATTCCCTGTCCATTTGCTGGATTTGATACATTTAAACTATGCTCACGATAGTGAAGTACCGCCAAAATTTGCCACGGCATATCATTCTCGCGCGCTGCCTCTTCATAAACTGGGCGATTGGCCGCAATTTTATCACGTTCGGCTTGACTTAAAATCTCATCGCCAGCATAATTTTTAAAATCAGATGTTACTACTACCTCAGGATCAGTGGCTGGACCGGTCGAAGATACAGAAGTATTAGAAGATGTACGACTAGAGGACACGGCACTAGAAGAGCCACCAACCGACAAGTTAGCTTCCTCTTCAAATTCACCTATTCCCTTATTCTGAAAATAACCAAATGGATCTCCTTTAAGATTATCCGGTGCACTAGGATCGGCCCATCGATAAAAAACATATGTTGAAT
>CAJZIB010000054.1 GCA_916049555.1 uncultured Candidatus Saccharibacteria bacterium
GTATTATACTATTAAAAGAAAAATATGCATGAAAAAATAAATGAGACTAGTGAGAATACGGTTGAAGACGCCAATAAGGGCGTTTTTGATGCCTTAGCTCAAATGAAAGATAAATTTAATCCAGATAAAGCAAGGCAGCTAATAGAGTTAGAAGGAAGTTCAAATAATATTAATTCTTCATCTAGGCCAAAACTAGAGAATGTGGCTCATAGTATTCCCGAAGAGAACGAAACGCCTAAGGATAGTAATGACATAGTGGATCAAAAGGACCAAGATGAGTCATCACAATTAGAGACAAAAACACAACGCAAACTTACGTTGTCGGATAAATATGATATTAAAGAGCGCCCTAGGATCGACAGAATAAAATCGGATTTAAATTTAAATTTTTGGAAAGTTACTGAATACGAAAGAAAACAGAGTATTTCTGAACCTAGTGCCTTTAAAAAAGCTGTGAGATTAATAACCGATAGGTTAGGAATTAAAACAAAGAGAGGTGAAGAACTACGCGAAAGGGAGGCTATACGAGTTGCTTTGATTGAGTATCGTAAAGAAGAAGACGCAAGACAAAGAGCTTTTGAAGAAAAAAAGAAAAAATATATTCTTGAAAGAGAAAAGAATAAAGCAGAAGTTGAAGCATACAGAGCTAGGATGGAAAGATCTTTACTTGAAAATGATATGTTACTGGCACGTGATCATTTTGATCGTAGAAAACGAGAAAGATTCAAAGAACAAAGAGTTCAGGAGATAGTTGAAAGAGATTTAAATGCTCGATTATTGACAACTGACAACTTAGAAGCAGAAGTTCTTTCTGAGAATCCTGAAATTCAAAAGCAATCGGTTCTTTTTGATGGTGTCCAGATACCAGTTTATGACCTAAAGGGTTTGTCCTTTTCTATACTATCGACAACAGTAGACTTTAAGAAAGCAAACGAGGAAGCAACCGATAATTTTAAAAAAGAGGCAATTGGCTTTGAAACATATAAAAAAGTATTAGCTAATCCAGTGATTTGGGGGGAACGACGTGAAGACGCTGAGAAAACTGACGGCTTTGGGACTAATAATTGTAACGCTAGGGGGGATACAATATCCGCATCATATTGGAATTCTGATCGAAATATCAATAATCATGTCCCAGGTAATTTAATTTATGGTTTTGAGCGAGTGGAGCCGGACTCTGTAATCTCAGTGTTTGATCGTGATGGCGGGACAAATAATATGGCTGGTCATAATGAGGCTTCTTTGGGTAGCCCAGATGTAATCAGAGGCCTCGAAGGAGCAGACGACACAGATGAATATAATGAGATTCTTTTGAGACGCTATTCAGAGAATGGTATACCAAAAAAACCAGATTACATAATAACCGAAAACGGCAAAATTACAGAAGCAGTACTTCGCCATGCCAAGTATTTTGGAGTACCGATCGTTAATATTGATCGCGCTAGTTATGTAGCAAAAGCAGAGAAAAAAGGTGAGGAGATAATTAATTCCATCAGTGATAAAGATGATTATTTGGATCTAGATAATAAAATGACAGAATTATTGTCTATGTCAGAATATAGAAGAATTTTTTCTCAGCTTAACATTTTGCAGCTTAAAGATATTGGCTATAAATCCGAAACCGAAGCTCCAAGTATTTCACCAGATGCTTCCGCTTTAGAAAAACAGTGCCTTGACATAGCAAGAATAGAGCTATTTAAAAGGATAGATTTTATAAAAACCACTCTTGAGGATGCTATTGACAAAATTAAGATGGATAAAAGAGGTAAGATGGATCTATCTCAAGTTTTTTCGCAATTTGCATCTTTTGATATTTATATTACTAATGCTCAGAATCGGACCCAAAGCAATGAACGGAGTGATACGGATCCGTTATTCACTAGAGAAAATGTATGGTGTAATATGATTGATGTAGTTTTTAAACTAAAAGCAGAATCTCGTACTGTAAAAACAACGATTTATGACGGAGAGAGGGTATTTGATGGAGAGAGGATATTAAGCGTTGACGAAGCACTTGCTAAGGGGGTTAGGACAAAAGAATATTTTAAAAATGCAGACAGTAGTTTTTATGACACGATTGAACCATTGGCACGTAAATATTTTGATGAGTACCGCAAGAACCAAGGCCTAATCATGAATTAAGAAAAATAAATAGACATATTTTTCTAGTTATAAAATTAAAAAATCGCTAGTGACTCGATCTATATCTAATACGTCCTCTGCTCAGGGCAGCCCGCAAGAATTTGCGACATTGCATTTTTCTCAGCCTCCGTCACCCAGAGTTCATATTTAAATTTTACTGAAATCTGTCTCGCCACATACTGGCAGCGAAAGCTTTTATTGTGTGGCAGCCAAGTCGCCGCATCGCCATCAGATTTCTGTTGATTCGCGGCCGCCTGCACTGCTATCAAGTTCAATGGATCCGTTGCAATCCTATATCTTACCTCGCTCGTCTTGTATTGTGCACCTTTTTGCCAGGCGTCAGAAAGTGCCACCACGTGGTCAATCTGCACGCCTTTTGAGATTTCTCTGCGCGTATGAAATTCCATTACCTCACCGGTATAAGGTTCGTAAAATTTTCCAGCGACCACATTGCATTTCTCGTCGGTCACCGCCGTTTCGCCAAAATCACGCTTCAAAATTCGTTGCCTTAAATTACATCCGTCAATATCCGGCCAGCCGTTATAGAACTCGGTGCGTTTATAACCAGTTTTTGGCGCTCGTCCTTTCACTTCTAGCTTTGCTAATATCTCATTTGCTAAAGGATTAGTCTCAGTGGCGTTATTATTTTGAACTCCGCCACTACTAATTATATTTTCTTGTAGATTATTTTTTTGCGAGTCACCCCCATTAGTCTTCCTATTATCGGTATCATTTTCTAGAGGCAACGTGTCTGTTGCTACCTCTTTTGTCTCAGCAGCAGCACTTTTGGTCTGGGCTTTATTTTGGTAATTATTCGGATTCGCTATTACCATCAGAACCACGAGACCAGCGCAAACTAGTGCGGTGATCGCTCGTCTTTTTTTATGAATCGTATTTAAGCTCATTTAATTTCTTTCTTTTATCTTTAGTCTTTAGTAATGGTGATGCTTGGGCCGTCAAGCATGCGTTTCGGTAATCTCGCGCGCGTGCTTCACAACAGACATTAGATCCTGATCCTGGTCAAAATCTGTCTCCGGCAATTCTCCGGCAATCATTGAAATCAACTTCTTGAAACTCATCACGCCAGTCACTCGGCCGTGATCATCCACTACCACAAAGAAATGACAACTTGTACGTGCAAAAGCCGCCAGTGCTTCTTTCAAAGTGTAATTTTCGCTCATATAATAAACATTCTTGTCAAGAAAAGCAGAGGCGCGATCAGTTTCTTTGACGCTTAGACTAAATAAAGTTCTCGTGTGGATCCAGCCCACAATTTCACCACGCGACCCCACAACAGGGAAATGGGTTAAGCCAGATTTATAAAGCCTCGACAAAGTGAGCGGCCCCATAAAATCATTTTCGTGGATAATAATCACCTCTTCTTTTGGCGTCATCACTTCTTTTACGAGTTTAGCGTTGAAAGACATAGCCGCACCAATCGTCTGTTTCTGCTCTCTTGAAAGGATATCCTCAGGGAGCTTCTTGATCAACCAAACTAAATCTTCAGGAGTTTCAGGATAGAAAATCTCTGGCAGCTGGCCGCTAGTTTTATAGCTATTCTTCTTGTCTTCGCTCCCATGAATGTTCATTACGCTGTGTTCGGCCATATTGTGTATAGGTCCAAATTCAGCCTCGTTTTTCTTTTCAGGTTCGTCGCTAGCGGCAGTCTCCTCCCCAGAAATCTCATCCATCGTCGCTTCATGTCTCACTAGGTTTGACGCTTCTTTTTCATCAGTAAAAATATTGCGGTCCATTGGCCCCACAAAATCTGAATCCTCTTCAATAGTTTTCTTTACAAATATTTT
>CAJZIB010000055.1 GCA_916049555.1 uncultured Candidatus Saccharibacteria bacterium
TGAGATAATATTATTCCTTATCTTCTACCTTACAAAGCGTCATCTTGGACCATCTATTCTAGCCACCCTTGCAGGTACAATTACCAATAACCTTTTTAATACAGATATTACCAATTTCATATCTAATCTTCTACCAAATATTCCAAGAAATTACATTGAGTTCACGGTCCTCGCATTCTTTATCTTCCTCCTTCCGCTATCACTTTATTTCAAGCAATCACATAGTGGATCATCCACCATTTTTCATATTGTTAGGTGTTTCTGCTACGCTACTGTAATTTTTCTGATTCTTGCACCGCAGCTGCAGCTGTTTCTCCCACTCGACAAGATAAGTGCCGATTTTCTGCATTTCATTTCTCCTTTCAATAGATTTGTCCTGCTCACTAGTATTATTTTTGGCTATCTGGATATTCTTTTTTCGCAAAAAGAAGTATAAATAGAGCACCGGAAGATAGAGTAATAAATATTCCACCTTTCCTTTAGGCACATGTATCGCAAAATACTGCCAGTCCGAAATTAAATTGATAATTCTAAGCTGTATTTTAATTAATCCAACTCCACCTACTAAATAAACTCCCACATAACGGTACAGCGTCAGAGGCATTATTCCCACAAATATTATTGATACCAATATGACTGGAAGCATCGGCGACAAAATCAAAGTTGCAAGAAAAGATAATATAGAGAAATAACCAAAAACAAATAATGTAATCGGTATCGTCAGTAGATTTACGGCTAGCGACATTAATACTCCAGTACGTAAATCAAAGATTATATCTTCCCGTTTCTTCCTACAAATTTTTTGCCAAATACTATTCTTATTTTTTCTCCCTACACTTCTTTTTATATTACCTTTTCCAAACAAGAAGCTCTCTATCATTGGGTAAAAAATTAAGATACCAGTATAGGCCATCATTGAAAGCTGCCACCCAACATTGGTTACGTTGTCCGGATTAATAATGATTGACAGGGAAGCTACCACTACTAATATCCTTGACGCCAATACTTTTCTTCCAAAATAGGACGCAAAAAGGTGACAAAAGATCACAATCGTTGCACGGAGAAGCGATGGAGTTAGACCAATCATCCCCACATACAACAACACGAATGCAACACAGAAATATGTCTTAAGAAGCTTTGAAGATGACTTAAGGCTTTTAATTACAATCCCAACAAGTATCGCTAAATGCATCCCTGAGATTGCAATTAGATGAGAGACCCCAACTTCTTGAATTTTCTCCTTTGTCACATTTGTTAATTCATTTTTGTCACCCAAAAGATATGCAATCGCCAGACCTCTTTCTTCATAATCAAGTCTCGATAGAAGGTTCTGACGGATATTTTGGTAAAAATCGTTGTGATACAAACCAGAGCCTGGTTCTCGCCGATTCTTAGACCTCCCACGATAGTAATCGGCCTCAGTAGGCAAAGAGTCAAAAACAGAACCTCGGCGAGAATCATTCTCCTGTTGCATCTTTTGCTGCATTTCATTTCTAGGTGGATATTTTCTTTGGTCAAAATTTGGTGAACGACAACAAACTCTAATACAAGCCACTATAACCAGCCAGTATATTATTGTTTTTCCGATTTTATGCATCTTTAAACCTCATTTAATTTCTAACCCCAACTTACCTTGTCTTCATTAGTTTTTCAAGCATTTTTCATCAAATTAGTCAAATAACAGATGAAAAAATCTTAAGCATAAGCAAGATATCAAGTATTTTTTTACAACAGCTTATCTTAATAACGTCTTGCCACGCTTGCAATCTACAATCGCCCGAGATATGCTAGATGTAATGACAAAAAAAGAACCTAGAATCGCAACCCCAGCTACCCCAATCAAAATCACCAACTTTGCCACCACTGGGCAGGGGATTGGACTTATTGAATCAGATATCGACATCAACTCACAGATTTTTACCGGATTATCTGGTATTAAGGTTTTTCTTTGGAACGCTATTCCTGGCGAAACTGTATCAAAATTTCAAATTACCACACAGAAGCCCCACCTAATTGAAGGTATTGCCCTCACCTTTGAAACCACCTCAAGTTCACGCATTGAGCCAAAGGATCGGCAATATCTCTCGACTTCTCCATGGCAAATCCTAACCGATGAAGCTGAGTTGGAGGCAAAATCAAACATCTTAACCTCTCTTTTTAAGCATCTAGTAGCATCCACCGACATCAAAAATTCACTAATTGAAAAAATTAAAATCCATGAGTCTCCGAAAACCTATTTTTACCGCAATAAGATGGAATACTCTCTCTATTATGACCACGATACCGAAAAAATCTATCCGGCCATGCATCTTCGCGGAACTCATAAAAAAATACCTATTGCCTCTTCATCCATTGAGCTACCAGTAATTTTTGAACGTGCTAAAGCAATTATTGATGACCTAAATAACAGTCAAGAGGATGCCAGAAAATACCAATCCCTACTACTTCGCGCAAACCAAAAAGGTGAAGTTTCTGGTGGGTTACTTGAAAACGGTAAGTCACATCCAGTTTTCAAGAACCTCTCAGACACACTCTTAGATAATCAATACTCCTATTCTCCAGGTGGCTTTTTCCAAATTAATCTTCCAGTTTATGAACAGGTACTATTAAAGATTCAAGATTTTCTCAAAGACTCACATGCCGTACTCGATCTCTATGCCGGCGTTGGAACTATTGGACTGTCTGTCGCCAGAAACACAAATCTCATCCTCGTTGAGGTTAACGCTTCAGCCTTTGGGGAATTAAAAATAAATTCTGAACGCGTTATTCAAGAAACGAAAAATCCTCATATTAAACCAATTCTCGCCAAATCCGAAGAGGTCCTTGATCTCATTACTCAAGAAGCCAGCGTAATCGTTGACCCACCAAGAGCTGGTTGCGACGAAAATCTCATCAAAAGACTCTGTGAAGTACAGCCTGAAAAAATCGTTTATCTTTCATGTAATCCAATCACCCAAGTTCGTGATCTTAAGCCATTGCTTGAATACTATAATCTTAAATATATAGAAGGCTACAATTTCTTCCCGCATACCCCACACATTGAATCCCTCGTTTTTCTATCTAAAAAATCATAAAAGGAGCTAAAGATGCCACTAAACGCCAAACAACAAGCCGCCGTTGAATATCTCGAAGGACCACTTCTAGTGTTGGCGGGGCCTGGCACAGGAAAGACTCAATTACTTTCAAAAAAAGTTGAATACATCCTAAAAAACACCGACACTGACCCCAGCATGATTCTCTGTATCACCTTCACTGATGCTGGCGCAAAGAATATGAAGGATCGTCTAAGGTCAATGATTGGCCAAACTGCTGACCAGATTGACATCATGACTTTCCATAGTTTTGGTCAAAAAATTCTTAGCCTTTATAGTCATTATTCAGACAAACCGCAACGTGTTTTCTCAAATCCAATTGAAGAAGTTATACAAACTAAGATTATTAGCGAGCTTCAAAATAATCTTCCGACTTCTTACATCTTCAAAAATGTTCGTGATCCAAAAGAATTACTCAAAGCTATAAGTAAGTTTAAAGTTGCCAAACTATCACCGGAAGAGATGAAACAAATCGCAGCCAAAAATGAGTCTGAGATTAAGGCACTTGAACTGGCATTGTCACCAATTTTACAAAACCTCCCCGCTCGTGCTGCAGGTAAAGATATTTTTAACATCCTCACTGAAACAGTCTATATCCCACTATTACAGAAACTGGGTGAATTAAAATCAGATTCACCAATTGTACAAAATGTTTATTCAATTACTACCATACTCTATGAGAAAATTTACGCACTTCTTGAAGCAGAACAGAATAGCGAAAAACCATCAGTCAGTCCCCTGAATACATTTATTAAGAAATATTTCTCTAAAGACCAAGCCGGTAATTACAAATTTTCAGAT
>CAJZIB010000056.1 GCA_916049555.1 uncultured Candidatus Saccharibacteria bacterium
GACAGCATGGGCATTAAAATATATTATAAAATAATAATTAACTTTAGCATATTGACAAAGTGCTTCTGTTATTGTATAATACAAGACATAAGCCAAAAGGTGCGTTAGAGAGAGACACTTTGAGGTGGTGAGGGGAACAATAACAATTATTAATATTTCTGGTGGGCAGAAAGAGAATTAAATGGCAGGAACTAAACAAGGTGGCCTTAAGGCTGCAGCAACTAACCGTGAGAAATACGGTAAAGACTTTTACGCAAAGATCGGCCAAAAAGGTGGACGATTAGGTTGTACTGGTGGATTTGCAGCAAACCCTGCACTTGCAAAAATTGCCGGTGCTAAAGGTGGTCGTATTTCACGACGTGGCCCAGCTAAGAAAAATGTTGCTTAATTTAAAGATTAATAACTTATTAGCTTAAAATATTAGCTAGATCCATCTAGAAATTGACGAACCCAGAAATGGGTTCGTTTTTTATAATGTTCGGATTTTTATTAAAAGAGGTTATGGATAAATAACTTAAATATGATATATTATAGAGAGAAAAGGAGGTGATATGAATTTTAATGAATACCAAGAAAGTGCACGAAAATACGACACTTTCTCTTATGAAGATTTTGTAAGGGCGGGATCAAAAGTGTCCGATGTTGGCGTTTTGGAGAAGGTATTAGGGATTGCTGGCGAGGCTGGCGAAGCATGTGACAAAATTAAAAAGATCATTCGTGACAACGATGGTATGGTGACAGACGAGAAGCGTCTAGAGATCGTAAAGGAATTTGGCGATGTCTTGTGGTATCTTGCAATGGTCTCGCGATATCTTGGAGTGGAATTTAATGAGGTGGCAGAGATTAATCTAAAGAAGCTTGAAGATCGATTCCAGAGAAACCAGATTCATGGGGCGGGCGATAATCGCTAGGGGTTAGAATTTGAAGTCTTAGACTCCAAACGCCTAAAAAATTAGGTAATGAGAGTTTCGGGCCTTTCGGGCTTAGATTAAATCGCAGTGGGGGCAATACCAGGTTTGGTTTTTATCCTGAAACATGGTAAGGCCGCATTTTTTGCAGGTAGTTTTTTGGTGGAGCCAACGACGGTAGGTGTCAAGATGAGCTTCAGCAAAATCTTGGTTGAAAAATAGGTGATATTTTGTTTGTAGATTAGGGTGATTCTCGAGAATTGTTTGGGCCGCATGCCAGGCTTCGGTTTCAATCTTGATACGATCGATGGAAAGCTGAAAATTACGATGACCAGAAACGGCGTGACCTAGTTCGTGGAGCAGTTGGAGAGCAAAATCTTGAAAAGAATTGTTTGTATCATTTGGGTTATTGGGTTCGTAAAAAATAGTGTTTGGCGGGCGGAAGAGGAAGCGGGGGCCGGGTTGAAAGCAAAAATTAGGATAGAGGGATTTTAGGTCAGCAAGAAAATTGGAGAACGGGCTGTTTGATGACTGTTTTTTTATTTGATTAGAAGAATTTGCCTGACTCATTAAAAATATTATAGGTGGAGGTGGAAAAAATAAAAAGAATAAGAGGGAAGAGATGTGGGCAGAGAATGTAAGAGATGGATGGTAAGTGAGCCATAGACACACGCTTTACAAACAGGGGTGGATTTGGTATATTAAAAGATAGATTCGGGTTCGTTCATTTGGGAAAAATAGCTTAGAGGTATAAATGTTAAGTGGGAAGATTTTTCTTAAGTGAACGGGCCTGAAGAAAGGAAAATATAAGTAATGGCTGATGCCAAAAAAATCACAATGGATGAATTACTTGCTTCTGCTAGTGATTCAGTCAAAAAAGTAGTCGCTGGAGATACTGTTTCTGGTGTAGTACTTTCAGTAAAGAAACACGAGATTTTGATTGATCTCGGTGCACAGGGTGTTGGTTTAGTACCACGCCGTGAAGCTTCTTTTGCTCGCAACCTTGAGGTTGGTCAGGAAGTTTCTGCTTCAGTTATCGATCCAGAAATGGAAGACGGTACTGTACTTCTTTCACTCCGTAAGGCTGTGAAGGATAAGGGCTGGGATGAAATCCAGGCCAAGATGGACGCTGCGGAAATCGTGGAGGTTACTCCATTTGATGCCAATCGTGGTGGTCTTTTGGTCGAATACGAAGGAATTCGTGGCTTCTTGCCAGTATCACAACTTTCTGCAGAGCACTACCCACGCGTAGGTTCAGCAGATAAGGATGAGATTTTGCAACGTCTTAACTCTCTTGTTGGTAAGGGAATTAAGGTGAGAATCCTTGACGCTAACAAGAAAGACAATAAGCTTATCTTCTCTGAGAAGGAAGCTGTTAAGGATGGTCTTGCTGCTCGCTTTGCTGAGCTTCACGTTGGTGATGTAATCAAGGGTGTTGTGACTGGTGTAGTCGATTTTGGCGTTTTCGTAAATGTTGAAGGTATTGAAGGTTTGATTCATATCTCTGAAATTTCTTGGGAACGTGTAAATAATCCTTCTGACTACGTGAAAGTTGGTGATGAAATCGAGGCAAAGATTATTGCTATCGACAAGGAGCGTTTGAGCCTCTCAATGAAGCAGCTCGTTGCTGATCCATGGCTTTCAGAAGTCGAGAACCTAAAGAAAGGTTCAAAAGTTGAGGGAACTGTAACTCGTATCACTCCATTTGGTGCATTTGTACAGATTTCACCAGCTGTTGAAGCTTTGGTCCACGTCTCTGAACTTGGTGAAGGTAATGATGTCGACCCTGAAAAGATCTTTACTCTTAATGAGCGCAAGAGCTTTAAGGTACTTGACATTGATCGTGAAGGTCGCAAGATTTCACTTTCAGTCGCTAAATAATTAGAAGACTAAAAAAAAAGAACCCCGTAACAGGGGTTCTTTTTGTGGTTGAATAAATTATTTATTCAATGGTTTGTGACAGAGCCACCAATCTTCACAGGTAAATTCGCCGGCTTTTGCTGCGGCAAAACGTTCCTTGACAGTGGCAATGTCTTTGGCTGGAGGGACAATAACGTCGGCACCGAAGAGTTCGTTGTTTGGCCAGTTGGCAGGAAGAGCAACTTTGTGTTCTTCTGAAGTCTGAAGGCCTTTAACCATACGTAAGATTTCATCCATGTTGCGACCAAGTTCTTGTGGGTAATAAAGAATAGCGCGAACTTTGCCTTCTGGGTCGATGATAAAGACGGCACGGACGGTGTTAGTGTCATGGTTTTTACCTGGATGGATGAAACCAAGCTTGCCGGAAACGAGGCCAGTGTCAGCAATGATTGGGAACTCGATTTCAACATCGAAGTGCTCCTTGATCCATTCAGTCCACTTGATGTGGGAGAAGACCTGATCAACGGAAAGACCGAGAAGTTCAGTATTCATCTCGCGGAATTTAGCGTAATTCTTCTGGAAGGAAACGAATTCGGTAGTACAGACTGGAGTGAAGTCGGCTGGATGGCTAAAAAGAACAAGCCATTTGCCAGCGTAGTCGCCAGGTAAAGTTTTTGGACCATGAGTGGTTTGAACTTGCATGGTTGGCAGCATTTCACCAATAAGAGGGATATGCTGAATTTCATTATCGTTCATAAAAATCTCCTTGTTAAGGTTTGTGTATTTTTTTGGTCGGGAAGACCCCTAATTTTTTATCAAAGTTGTGTTATTAAAACACAGTTAATCAATTTCAAGGTCGTATGCGACCATTACTATTCTAACATAGAAAACAATTGTGGGAAGAGTAATGTGGTAGAATGTAGTTAATAAGAGAAAAAAATGAGCAGAATTGGGGAAATGGTTAGCGATGTTAGGTAATGATAACCTGGAAAGATGGAAGAAGATAATATATTTTATATTTGTTCTTTTATTTTTGGTTATGATAACACTGATATTGTATATGTTTAACGTGATACCTCATCGGCAATTTACTAATGAGGATTTTGGGATTGA
>CAJZIB010000057.1 GCA_916049555.1 uncultured Candidatus Saccharibacteria bacterium
TGGAAAACTTCTTGAAAAAAGTGGAAAACTACGGTATAATTAAACACAGTTTACAAATACAGGGATTATGAATATAATCCTATGTGAAATAAAGGAAACATATGCCAAAGCGTACATATCAGCCACATAAGCGTCAACGCAAACAGGAACATGGTTTCATGAAGCGTAATGCTACTAAAAATGGCCAAAAAGTGTTAAAACGCCGTCGCATTAAAGGACGTGCCCGTTTAACTTACTAAAAAAGAATACCGCACTTGCGGTATTTTTTTATACCACATTTTTCCGGCATTTATTCTTAAATGGTTATGCTATATAATAGAAACACATGCGACATTTTCTTGAAACAGTTCAAACAGTTTTTGAAATTGCCCCCAAAAAACGCTTTGAAGTTTTTGAACTCTTTTTGAGTTTTATGCTTTATAACCTCGTTAGCCTCCTACCACCAATTGCCACTGCGGGTATCATCGCCGTCATCACTCAAGGTTCCAACTTTCACGCTATCTGGTTTTATGTGATCCTCTTTCTCTTGTTTTACATTATTGAATATACGATTCTTGGTTGGAAGTATTATATCTATGTCACACTTTCGCATTATTATTACGGCACTGTCCAGCAAAAACTTTTCGATCATATTATTAGTAATATTTCAATCACTGAGAAAATTTCTCGTGGCCGCATTACCGACACCTGTAAAGAGGATGTCTCATATTTAATTCAAACTGTTAACTCCGCCGCGATTGCTCTTACGGGTATTATCCAGCTTTTGATTATCTTTTTAATTTTTGCTAGTTATAATATTTTTATCGCCCTTATTGCCCTAATTATCGACCTTCTCTATATCTATTTAATGTCTAAAAATTCTAAAAACGTTGCAAAACATTTTGATGGTGTCCGAAAATATCAAGACCGTATTTTAGATGTTTTAAACCAAATTTTAAATAATTTAAAACAGATCAAAACCCTTAATTTGATGCCAATTTTAAATCGCAAAATTAGCTCCAATCGTAGTAGTTATGATGTCCAATATGATAAACGCTATCTTTATCTCACTTCACGTTACTGTAAAATTCCGATGATTATTCAGGTTGGAAAAATTACGCTCTACATTGTTCTCGCCGCACTTGTTTTTAATAACCAAATCACTATTGATAAACTTGTGCTTTTAATTAGCTACTTTGAAATGGTCGTTACGAACACCGATAAAACTCTTGAAGAATTATTAAACCTTACCACTTTCAGTATCCGTATCCAGCGCATCAAATCCATCTTAAATTACACAAGTTACACTAAAAATAGCTTTGGCAACCTCAACAATGATTACATTAATGGTGATGTTTTGTTTGAAAATGTTTCTTTTAGTATTAGTGGCCGCGAAATTCTTAAAAATATTTCCTTTGAAGCAAAACCGAATGAAATCACTGCCATTGTTGGAAAACCTGGCTCAGGGAAAACCACCATTATCAATCTCTTATATCGCCTTTACTCTATAAAATCTGGTAAAATCCTGATTGATGGTCGTTCGATTTTTGACTACACGAAAAAAGTTTACACCACCAACGTTTCTGGTGTTTTTCAGCGTCCTATTATTTTCGAGATGAGTATCAGGGATAACTTAAGCGTAGTTGATCGTAATCAAAAACGTCAAATTGAAGCCTGTCGACGAGTTGGCTTATTTGAAAAAATTGCCAGTCTTCCTCGTGGTTTAAATACAGTTTTAAACGAAGACCGCGGAATTTTTACCGAAGGGGAATTACAGAAACTTGCGATCGCTCGCGCACTTCTGAGTCAGGCGGAAATTCTCCTTTTTGATGAAGTAACCAGTAATGTGGATCCTGAAACTTCAAAAGAAATTATCAAAATTCTCGAAGACCTTAAAGATGATCACACTATAATTATTATCACCCATAAGCCAGAAATCATGAAAATTGCCGATAAAATAATTGTTCTTAGTGAAGGTAAAGTTGTTGCAAAAGGTAAAAATAAGGAAGTTCTCGCAAAAAGCGCACTCTATCGTGAACTTCGTTCCGCTACTTTCGCCAGGCCAAGCCTTGATGACGAATCGGAACACATTAAGGCTGACAGTCCAGAAGATTTTCTCCAAACCGAAGAGGCTTCTCTTAAACTAAAATAATAAAACTGAATTAATAAAGCTAAATCAATATTATCTTAAACCAAAATATTTTTAAAGCGAAAAAGAATCCTATCTTCTTCCAAAATAACACCACACAAAACTCCACAGAGGTGATAAAATTAATAAGATGTTATCTAGTAAATATCGTTTCCATTCTCGTGGTGGCGTTAAATATACTTATCAAAAAGGGAAGACTATTCGCACTCCAAAAGTCTCCCTGGTTTTCGCGCCAAACAAAAGAATGAGACAGCGTTATGCAGTGGTAGTCTCAAAAAAAGTTCTTAAAACCGCAGTTGGACGCAATCAAATCAGAAGACGTGTTTACGAAGCTATCCGTCTCGAGTTTGATCCCAATCTGAAGCTTGACTGCATTTTTGTGATCTATTCTAAGGATTTCACAAAGATGGATTTTGACCAAATCCGTGCCATGATTTCCGACCTTCTTGAAAAAGCCAGAACAGAATAAAGAGAGAAAGCATTTTTATTTACGTTTTTCAAAAAACACTAATTATTTGATATAATAAAAGTACTTATGGTTAGGAGGTTTAGGTTTAAGAATCTTGCTTATCTAATTTTTGCTATTGTTTATTATTTTACAGCATCAATCACCCCAGTCTTTGCAATCCCAAAATTCCCAACAGGGCGTGATGCGGAATTTATCGAAAATAATATTCTTTTCTATAATCCAGATGGTAAGAAGAATAGTAGTTGTTTGAGTCCTGATCGCAGTTGCCAAACCAGTGATGGTTCTGATGTAAGTGTGGTTGGAGATGGCTTTTTAGGAACCGATAGCTTTAAAAATGAATTTAAATCCAAATTTTCTAAACTCGAAACCGCAGATACAAATTTTTCCACCACTAGTAATCTATCCTTTGATGATCTTATAAGTAATCTCAATACGAAAACCTATCAAAAGAATATCTTGATTAGTTTTGGTACAGAAAACGGACAAACACTAACGAAAGAACAGCTCGACCAGATAATTCTTGCTGCAGGCTCATCAAAAACCATATTATTAGCCAATAATTATAGTACTACTGGCAATATGACGGATACAAATAAGGTTATAGAAGATGCCTCAAAGAGTTATCAAAACGTTAAATTGATAGATATCGCTTCAAAAATCTCCTCGAATACGAGCTTAATTGAAAATAATCAAATTTCACAAACTGGTGCTAAGGAACTTGTGGGTATTATTAGTTCCATCCTAAACGCTGGCTGTTCTGGGTCTTTCACAAAATATAATTTCACCGATGGACAGCTTCGTGGTATTTCCGCCATGGCTATTCAGGAGAATGGATTATCTCCTCCAGTTTCAGTTGTAACAGAAGCCTCGCAGATGGCTAATCTCTTTGAGTCATCAGTGATGAATAGATATAATCAAAACGCTAATAAGGAACAAGGCTTTATTGATATGCTTCTGCGCAGCGGCTGGTATCACTCTGTGACGGTGGCAAAATATAGTGAAACTGCAAATATTTCACAGGATGTTCTTGATGGTGTTAAATCAGTTCTAAATAACGGTAAACGTACATTGCCGACCGGCATAGGTGAACATGATGATATGAATGATGTTGTATCAATTTCTAATGACGGTGTTGTAGTTGACAAGAATAATCGCGCAAATTATATCTCAAAAAAGACTATAATTAAAAATAACAATG
>CAJZIB010000058.1 GCA_916049555.1 uncultured Candidatus Saccharibacteria bacterium
TAAAAATTCCTGGCGCACCACTGGAATTATCGCCATTACTACCTCTGTTATTCTCGCTATTCTACTTGCTGTCATGTATTTTTATAGTAATCAGAAAATTGCCGAAGGCACCAAGCAGATCAAGCAATATCAACGCGATCTCACGAATAGTAAAACTGTAATTGCTGAATATGAGGCCGCCACACAAACCAAAGTGGTCGATTCAAAGGATCAATCTGAGGCTAAAACTGATGATAAGGCAGACGACAAGAAGGCCGACAAGCAAATTGTCAAATGGAATGATCTGAATATTAATTTTGCACAGCTCACCACTCTCATCGGCGATGATTATCGCATTACTGGCGGTCGCATTGTCACGAATGAAGATGGTACCAAGGTTGTCGCAAAAATCAGCGTCTCAAAGATGGAAAAAGTGGTTGATCCAAACGGTCTTGCCATGCCAAGATATGTTGATCACGGTATGGCCGGTCAAACTAATGTCTATACTAGAAAGCTTCCTAGCGGTTCTTGGCAATATGTTGGGGTTTATGGTGCCAATGGTATGGGTGTTATTCAGTGTAAAGAAGTTTCCGAAGAAATGCGCGCCGCTGTTACAGTCCTAAATAAATACGAACCGGATGCAAATATGAAATATTCTTGTGTTACTTTTAAGAACGATAACCCTGCCGAAGGAACCGAAAAAACAGTATTCTAGTCTCTCGAGGTTACCCCTTCCATTTTCTATAAAACTATGTTAAAATAGGTCAAGTTTTAAGTAATAAAAGGTAAAATATGAGTTTTCTAGTTTTGAAAAAGATTGGTGACGCCCAGAAAAAGAAAGCCATCGTTGATGTTCGCTCTGGTGATACCGTCAAGGTAACTCAGAAAATCAAGGAAGGCGAAAAATTCCGTCTTCAGGTTTTCGAAGGTGTCGTAATTCGTGTGGACCGCAAAGAGTCACACACTGCACGTATCGTTGTGCGCAAAATTGCTTCTGGCATTGGTGTTGAGAAATCTTTCTTGATGCACAGCCCATTAGTTGAAAAAGTTGAAATCGTTAAGCGTGCTAAGGTTCGCCGCAACAATCTTTCATACCTCCGCAACCGCTCTGGTAAATCTGCCCGTCTCGTTGCTAAGGACTTTGATCGCGCCGCTGTAAATACTTTAGCTGAAGACAACGAAGAAGCTGAAGCTCCAGCCGAAGCTGCTGAAAAAACTGAAGAAGTTGCAGCATAATCTAACTTAGAAAACTCTAAAATAGACCTCCACGAGGTCTATTTTTATATTTAAGTTTTATATTAAAAATTAAATTCGTCAAAAATATCTGTTTAGTGCTGGCCTATTCTGTCAACAAAAACCATTCATCTAAAACAAAATCACCATTCACACTAGCTACTGCGAGGTGGGGAATCAGTCTAGAAAATTCTGCATGGTTGTGCAAAAATGCCTTCGCCGCAAATTCCATCTGCTTGCGTTTCTTCTGGTCAACAAACTCTAGCGGCTCCCCATATTGATTATTCTTGCGATATTTCACCTCTGTAAAATAAATCTGATCATTATTTTTCGACACAAGATCAATCTCATACTGCTTGGTTTTGAAGTTTCTAAATAAAATTTCATGCCCCAGCTTTTCTAGATAATCTGACACCACACTTTCACCACGACTCCCCAGCTCAGAAGTAGTCAGTTTATTCTTTGGTTTTAAGTCGGAGACTGAATGGGGCTTCTTTTCTTCATCTCCTCTCATCCAAATTTCCTGCACAGGACGAAAAGATTTGCGATGTTCTGGTGTTAGGCCCAGCTCCTCCATCATTTTTTGATGCAAACCGGTGCCGTACCCCATATGTTTTTCAAAGCCATACCCAGGATATTTTTTCGAAAGCTCAATCATGTAACGATCTCGTTCGACCTTGGCAATGATACTGGCGGCCGAAATTTCTTTCACCAGAAGGTCGCCCTTCTTCAAAGTTGATACGTATTTTTCAAGTGGCGTCCCTACCAAAAAATTCATTGTTCCATCAATAATGATTTCAGAAAAAGGCACCTTCGCTTCCTGAATTTGTTTTACCGCCCGTCGGCAGGCCAGCCTCAGGCTTTCAGATATTCCAATCTCATCGATCTCAGTACTAGTTACCCAACCAGTAGCCGAAGCTAGTGCGCCTTGCTTGATCTTATCATATAAACTCTCACGTTTTGCCGCCGTTAATTTCTTTGAATCAGTTAACTGAAAGAACCAAGCGTATTTTTCAGGTTCCCGCTCCGCAATTTCCGCACTCGGTAAAATACAAGCACCAATTACCAGCGGCCCCGCATATGGTCCGCGCCCCACCTCGTCGATTCCTAAAATCATCAAAACCTCCTCAAGAAATATCGGTCAAATAATTAAATCTATGGTACTTCTGCAAAAAATCAAACTCTTATTTCGACACGTTAAAACGAAATTCCACAATGTCGCCATCCTGCATAATGTAGGTCTTCCCAACTGTAGCAAGTTTTCCTGCGGCCTTTACGGCAGCCTCGGATCCGAGCGCCACTAAATCATCATACTTCATTACTTCCGCGGCAATAAATCCACGTTCAAAATCAGTATGAATCGTGCCAGCCGCCTCTGGTGCGGTCGCGCCTTTTTTGATCGTCCAAGCACGCACTTCTTTTTTGCCAGCCGTTAAGAAAGATTGTAAACCTAAAGTATCGTAAGCTGCCTTCACGAGCTCGCCCAAGGCATCTTCTTCCACGCCATAACTCTTCAAAAATTCCATTTTCTCATCTAGGCTCATGCCGGTCATCTCTTCCTCAAGTTTTGCATTCACAAACACTGCACGCGCCGGTTTTACGAGATCTCGAAGTTCATTTTTTAAAGTCTCGTTCGTCAACTCGTTTTCGTCCACATTGAACATATAAATCACTGGCTTTTCTGTCAAATATGGAATTTTTTCCTCACTCGCATCTTTGTTTTTCTTACGTTTTGCCTCAACTTTTTCACGCGTCTCAAAGTCCGCAAGTTCCAGCTCGGTTTGAATAATTTCAATGTCTGCCTTTGGATCAACAGCTGCAGGTGTGTTCGCATTTACAGAAACATGCATAATGTCGTCATTTTTAAACACACGCACCACATGGCAAATAATTTGACATTCACGAATATGGGCTAAGAATTTATTGCCAAGTCCTTCACCTTTTGAAGCGCCTTCAACCAGTCCAGCAATGTCCACAAACTCCACGGTTGCCGGAATTTTCTTCTCAGCCGCATACATTTTCTCAAGTACATCCAGTCGCTCATCCGGCACTGGTACGATTCCTACGTTCGGCTCAATCGTTGCAAAAGGATAATTCGCCGCCAAAGCATGCGCATTTGTTAATGCGTTAAATAGCGTCGATTTTCCCACATTCGGCAATCCAACAATTCCAATTTTTAGATTCAAAGCAAGTCTCCAATCTTATTTATCTCTTAA
>CAJZIB010000059.1 GCA_916049555.1 uncultured Candidatus Saccharibacteria bacterium
AATATTCTCTGGTTCCAGTTTCTCTACGAACGCTCACTAATTGTGCAAAAAAATGTTCTTGATATACACACCAAGTTTGACGATCAATTCCATCCTGAATATACAAAATAAGGCTGATTTAAAAGACTCACCACAAAGTGAGTCTTTTTTGATAAAATAAAAGTATGGATACAGTTGTTTCGGTCAAAAATCTTGTTAAAAAATATAAAAATCACGCCGCCGTTGATGATCTTTCATTCAGTGTTAAAAAGGGCGAAATTCTTGGGCTTCTTGGGCCGAACGGCTCCGGTAAAACCACCACCATTAACTGCATTCTCTCACTTCTAGACTTTGACTCTGGCAATATTAAGATCTTTGGTAAATCTATGCGCCCAGACGCTTATTCCATCAAGCAAAAAATCGGTGTCATCTTCCAGGAAGTAGCTGTTTTTGACGAACTCACCGTTTATGAAAATATCGACTATTTTTGTGGATTATATGTAAAAGACAAAAATACTAGAAAGTCCTATATCAAAGACGCTATCAAACTCGTCGGTCTCGAAAAATTCGAAAAGTATCGCCCAAAGCAGCTTTCCGGTGGTTTGCTTCGCCGCCTTAACATTGCCTGTGGTATCGCTCATAAACCAGAATTAATTTTCCTCGATGAACCAACCGTCGCTGTTGACCCTCAGAGTCGCAATAATATTCTAAATGACATTAAAAAACTTCGCGATCACGGAGCCACCGTTATTTACACAACGCACTACATGGAAGAAGTTGAAGAGCTCTGCGACCGTATTATTATCCTCGATAACGGCAAAATCATCGCCAGCGGTACTGTTGAAGAACTCAAAAAACTTGCTAAAACCAAAACCAAGGTCGTCGAAGGCCCCACCCTTAATGATGTTTTCCTAGAATTAACTGGCAAGGCTCTTAGGGATTAAAATGTTTTTTCATAATTTTAAGTACAACATTAAAATCCTTTCAAGAAACAAATCTCTACTTTTTTGGAATTTTATTTTTATTCTCATTATGGGAATCCTTTTTCGCATGACTTTTTCCAACATGCATCAAAGTAGTTCGTTTCAAGCAATCAAAGTCGCCATAATTAATGATGAAAATTATAAAAACGATCTTTATTTTTCAAATGCCATTTCCAGCCTTGAAAAATCTGACACCCATAGCGAAAAAGACCAATCTCCTATTCTAAACGTCACATATGTTGATGATTTTGAATCAGCTAATTCCCTTCTCGAAAACAAATCTATAAGCGGTATTCTACAGCTCGAACAACAAAAGCCAGTTCTAACCTTCAAATCCCCAGGAGTAAGAGAGACTATTCTTAAAAAAATTGTCGAATCCATCAACGATAAGCGCCCAATCTACGAACAGCAACTTGCTAACCTAGAAACAAATATTGAATCCGCAATAAGATCCAAAATTAAATCCGGCCAAAAGCCAAACATTAAAGAGCTTCAATCCGAAATCGGTCAAAGCATCAGTCAAAATCTTAGCCATAAACTCAAGGATCTTAGCGAAAACACCATCGATTTTCACTCCACTTCCGATAAAGTCCTTGATTATACCGTCATCGAATATTACTCCCTCATCGCTATGGCCTGTCTCTCCGGCGCCTTCATTTCCATGTTTACCATCTCCTCGATGCTTGCCAACATGAGTGAACGCGGCAAACGCCTTTCGATATCTTCCGCCAAAAAACCAGTCCTCATTCTCAGCAGTTTCCTCAGTTGTTATCTCACCCATCTCATCCTACTTACTGTCATTTTTCTCTTCAATATCTTTATTCTCAAAATCGACTACGGCAACAACCTACCTCGTATCCTCCTGATTTCCGCCCTGGGTTCCCTCGCCGGTATCTCACTCGGCACCAGCATCGGTACCCTCATCAAGGCTACCGCAGAGGTCAAAACCAATATCATCACTTTCTTCTTCCTCTTTAGTTGTTTTCTTGCTGGCATGATGGGTCCCGCCATCAAATATCTCGTCGACACCAATCTTCCATTCCTAAATAAAATCAACCCAGCCAACATGATTGTTGATGGTCTATATTCTCTGAATATCTACGATGATTTTTCTCGCTACAATTCTAATATCATCAGCTTAATCTGTTTCTCATTTCTCTGTATTTCCCTCTCAATTACGGTGCTTAAAAAACAAAAATTTAAATCTCTATAATTAATAATTTTAAGGATTTCTCATGATAGTATTCAAAACCTTCTGGCGCATAATGAAACGATATTGGTGGATTGTCTTTATTTATGTTGCCATCCTCACTAGTCTTTCCATCATTAACCTTAATGCCGCCCCAGTCACTGATTTCGTCGACACCAAACCAGAAATCACCATCGTAAGTCAAGACTCCTCAGATCTTGCCACTAAACCATTCACGAAAAATTTCCTCAACTACTTATCGAAAAATACCAAGATTATTGATCTTAAAGAATCCGAAACCACTGATGCCCTCTTCTACCAAAAAATCAGTATGATTCTCTATCTTCCCGAAGATCTTGAATTAAAAATTCTCTCTGGTCAAAAAATTATTTTAGACTATCGCACCTCCGGAAATTATACCGCTGAACTTTCCAAAAATCTCATTAAGCGCTATTTTGAATTGCAAAGAACTGAAATCCTTGAATCTAAAAACTCTTCAAAAGAACAACCCAATATCCTATCCGAGGATTCCGAAAAAATTATCTCACGCCTCAATCAAAGACTCGACCAGTCCCCAACTGTCCGACTCGCCAGTAAAAATGCCACCAACCTTAGTAAAATCGCAGCATTTTTCAATTTTGCCAGCTACACGATTATGGCCATCATCCTCTATGTCACCTGTTTTATAAATGCCAGTTTCAACAAATCTTCTGTCAAAAAACGCACCATGGTTTCCAGCCTCCACCTGAAGAAATATAACTTCAGCCTTCTCCTCGCCAATTCTATTTTTGCATTCTCCGTTTTTGCTTTGCTCACAACTCTTAGCTTCTTTGTTTTGGGCAATATTGTTCTTACTCCATTTTTCATCTACGAAATACTTAATATCCTGCTCTATACATTAGCCGCTCTCACCCTCGCTGAACTCGTCTCAACCTTCAACTTCTCAAGAGACGCCGTCTCCGGTGTTGTAAATCTCCTCTCCCTCGCTCCGGCCTTTCTTTCTGGCGCCTTTGTTCCCACATATTTTCTTCCAAGCTTCGTTCTCACCATCGCCCACATTTTCCCTACATACTGGTTCATCGACACCAATAATAAAATCACCACCTTGACTGAGTTTAACTTCAATTCCTTTCTAACCATCCTTCCAAACCTCCTAGTTT
>CAJZIB010000060.1 GCA_916049555.1 uncultured Candidatus Saccharibacteria bacterium
CTTGCGCCCCTGTTGGAGTGAAAATAGCACACCTGAAATTATTAGCGTAGCTAGAATCACCACAATTCCACCCACAAAGAATGGCACTGATTTATTGATTGTATCTTTCTTCACCCCATCATATTCATGATTATTGATTCGAAGTAGCCTCTCCTCAAGATTCGCCCTTTCGACTTCTCTCTCTTGAATTCTACGACTAATCGCATCATATTCGGCAGATTTACCATTTTTATCAAATTCGTCCAGCAATGCCTTGCGATCTGTTTCTAATCTTTGATAAGCTTCATTAATTTCAGCCTGAATTTTTTCCGCTGTCGGCAGATTTAGCTTCGAATATTCTGAATTAATATTGCGATACACACCAAAAGCCATCAGCACAATCCCAAGCAAGACTCCACAAATCACAACAATTGTTCGATTTACTCTACCTTTATTTTCATCTTTCTTCATACCACCTCCAAGATAGATTAATTATACCAGAAATAAAGATCCATACACTATATCACATAGATGTATTTTGTATGTTAGAATCAGACTATATCGCTTATATTAAAAGGAGATAAAATGAGTGAAAGACTCAAAAGTAACACTTCAGAAAACAGTGATTGGCTAGAACAGTGGAATAAAATAGCTGACGACGAACGTATTGATAAATTTAAAGAAAATGCCGCCCAAGAACTTATGGAGCGAGAACTTAATTCTGAGCTTACCAAAGTTGATGACCTTTTCAATGCGGTGAGAGCGCACGAAGAGGGAATTAAGGGGACACGAGCCACCCTTAATTTTGATAATGGCGAACAAGGCAATGTTACACTTTTTGTACTTGAGGGGTATCCACTAAAAATTCTTCAATCTAGTATTTCTATTTACAATACAAACGATTTAGCTAATAATGACGAATACGGACAAACCCATCAAACAGTTGATCAACTCATAGAAGATCCATCATTCTGGATGAAAAAACAGAACGAGGTCGAAGGGCTTGGTAAGAGTACATCCGCCGTACTTAGCGCGTCATACTTTGATACCAACATAGGTATCACCGATATGACTGGTTATGGCTGCTGCTATGCTTTTGATCACGTCAGACCAAGGTCTGTCGTCCAAGTCCATAAAGGAGACAATAATACGCTTTCTAAATCAGAAATTCAACAACCAGAACTTACTCCCCATGAACCAGATGATGATCCCTACGGGACACCATATCTTACAAAAAATATTAATCAAAAAGAAAAACCACCAGTCTCACTCGAAGAATTGGCTAATATGGAAACACCATTCGTCCACGATTATAATGAATTAGTAATTAATCGCTATGATGAACAAGGTAATCCAGTAAAACCAGATTATATCTTAGTACGTGGTGACGTTAACAGTAACTACGGTGTAACTAATATATCAGCTAGACATGCCATATTTCACAACATACCTCTAGTCTGTATCTCTCCAAACTATTATAAAAATATCAAGGCAACAGAATACGAAGAAGATATTGAAAACGAAAAAGATTACTAATCTTCCTCAGCTACTCAAATATTTCATAAGACTAAAAAAGACCCTTCCCGGGTCTACATACCAATTGGTGGGCGAAGTGGGAATCGAACCCACACTCCATTGCTGGAACTAGATTTTGAGTCTGGCGCGTCTACCAATTCCGCCATTCGCCCATAACAGTTCTATTTTACCATAAAATCCTGATTTTCATGCAGAACTTATCAAACATAACCTAAAAAATGATATAATTAACACATGAATCCAAAAGATGGTGGGCTATCTTCTAGCGATCGACAGAGACAAACTGTTACTGAACTCGCTCGCAATAAAGTTCTGGCTGCTTATTTAAATAGTGGCTCGCTTTCTGCCGCACAGAATCAGAATACCACCACCATCAACCAGAATACCGCCGCTCAGAACAACGCTACTGTTCAGCCCTCCGGCCGCCGCTATCTTTCCGAAACCCAACAGCCACAAAATTCATCCCTCAATCGCCTCAAACAAAATCGCTCTTTTGCTGCTCTCTCTTTTTTACATAGCAACCAACATCGCATTGAACACCGCATGCTCGGCGAGCAGACTTTGCGCAGCGAACTAATTCAAAAATATAATTCAGAAAATCGTAGCTCCCTTAAGCAGGCTCCGATCAATCTCACAAAACAAGCACCAGATTGGCAAAAATATCACTCTGATTGGCAAAATTATTACCAGAAATACTACAGTGAATACTATGCAAAGGCCGCCCAAAAATACCTAGAAACCGAAAAATCTAAGCTCAACGCCCAAGCAGCCTCGACCAACACCTATCTCTCACAAGACTCCATAGCCAGGACCGAAGCTAGCGCTAAACAAGTTGAAGTCAGTCTTCGTGAACGTATTCGCGAAAAGGCTAATTCCAGCTTCAAACTCTCCAAACGTCATAAACAATTCGTCCCAATTTTTGCCGGCGTTTTTTCCGTCCTCTTTGTTCTTTTCTTACAGTATAACCGCTTAATTTTTGCTCCAATCATGGCCTATATCGCACCAGGGAACACCAAGGATACTGGCATTACCGCCATTGACCCAACTGTTTCTGAAGCCCCAACCGCCGACCCTCGTCTTTTAATCCCAAAACTCAACGTCGACGTCCCAGTTTTTTTCAACATTTCAAACGATACGGCAACCATCAATAATGCCATGAACCACGGTGTAGCACAGTTCAAGATTCCTGGCGCCGATGCTATGCCAGGCCAAATTGGTAATCTTGTCATTTCCGGGCACTCTGCTGGCGATATCTATAGCAACAATCAATATAAGTTTATTTTCTCCGGCCTCGAACGCCTAGTTGATGGTGACCTCATTTATGTCAACTACAATTCCGTACGCTACACATATAAAGTTTATAAACGTGAAACCGTAGAGCCAACCAATGTGGCGGCCCTAGTTTACAAAATTGACAAGCCAATCCTCACCCTTATCACCTGCACACCACTCGGTTCTGATCGCTATCGTCTTCTCGTAATGGCTGAACAAATCAATCCTTCCTATGAACAAAAGGAAACTACAGAAATTGCCAATCAGGAAAATAGTGCAGAAAATGGCAATAACGCTGAAGGTAAAACCCAAAGTTCTTCCATTATGCCAGCCAACGAACGTTCATTCTTTGATCGAGTTTGGCGCTGGCTTACCAATCAAAAAGATTAAAGACTAATATCCTGAAAAATCAGGATATTATATATTAAAAAATTCCTATCTTTTATTCTTCTATTATCTATTTCCCATTATTAATTATTGGTAGTCCTAGATATGCTGTGGTGTGAGTCAAAA
>CAJZIB010000061.1 GCA_916049555.1 uncultured Candidatus Saccharibacteria bacterium
AATATGGATTGATTAATATATATCAGTCAATATCAGGAAAATATTGACGCTTCCAAAAATAACAAAAAGAAAGAGGAATATGGAGTTAGTCCCTGTGATTATCGCCGCAGTAGTTGGGCTTGGCGCTGGTGCTGGAGTGGTTTTTGCTTACGACAAAAAGAATGAAAATGGTGGAAAAAATCGTGCTGACGATCTGGTACGCAAGGCAAAAAACGAAGCATCGGACATTATCTTGAAAGCTAGAAAAGAAGCCGCTGACCTAGCAGAAAAATCAAAAAATGAAGAAGACAATAGGCGTAAAGACTGGAAGCAAACCGAAAAACGTTTGAGTGAGCGCGAACTTTCTCTCGATAATAAATTTGACCAAATTGAAAAACGTTCCGAACGTCTTTCTCGCCAGGAAAAAGAGATTGAAGAACTCAAATCTGAAATCCATAGCATCCGTGACAAGCAACAGGAAAAACTAGAAAAGATTGCTGGTCTTTCAAAAACTGATGCCAAAGAGAAACTCATCGCCATGACCGAAAGGGATATTAAAGACGATCTCGCTAATCTCGTAGTTAAACAACAGCGCGAAATCAAACGCGATATTGATGAGACTGCCCAGGCACTTCTCGTCACCGCTATGGAACGCATGTCCTCAGAGGTTACGGCCGATCGTACTGTTACGGCCTTGAAACTTCCCGACGATGAAATGAAGGGGCGCATCATTGGCAAGGAAGGTCGCAATATTCAGGCTCTTCAGCGTGCCACCGGTGTTGATATTATGGTTGACGATACTCCAGGCATGGTCGTCCTCTCCTCTTTCGATCCTATTCGTCGCCAGGTTGCAAGGTATGCCTTGGAGCGCTTAATGAAAGACGGCCGCATTAATCCGGCCAGCATCGAAGAGGCTGTTAGTAAAGCTGAGCGTGAAATTGAAAAAGAAGTCACGCGTGCTGGTGAAGATGCTGCTCGCGAAGTTGGTATTATCGGTATCCCACACGAAATGTTACACCTCTTAGGTGAACTAAAGTTCCGCACTTCCTATGGTCAAAATGTTTTACTCCACTCTATTGAAATGGCCCACATGGCTGGTATGATCGCCGAAGAAATTGGTGCCGATATTCGTATCGCTAAGACTGCTACTCTTCTCCATGATGTTGGTAAGGCGGTCACTCACAAGATTGAAGGTAAACATGCTGAAATCGGCGCTGAGTTAGCCAAAAAATATGGCATGTCCGATCCTATCGTTCACGCCATTGCTGCTCACCATAATGATATCGAGCCAACCACTCCGGAGGCTATTATTGTAAAAATCGTTGATGCCATCTCTGCTGCTCGCCCAGGCGCCCGCAATATTTCTGCGGAAAACTTTGCCGAACGCATGAAGGAGCTTGAAAATATTGCTACTAGTTTCCAAGGTATTGATAAGGCTTATGCTATCTCCGCTGGTCGTGAAATCCGTGTTGTGGTTGAACCAAAACAGGTCGATGACCTCACTGCTTTGAAGCTTGCTCGCGACATTGCTAATAAAATTGAAGCAACTATGAGTTATCCTGGTATCATCAAGGTTAACGTTATTCGCGAAACCCGCGCCGTTGAGTACGCAAAATAATATAAAAGTAAAACTTTAAAGTAAAACTTAAAAATATTCTTCCACTAAAAAGACACCAAGGCGGTGTCTTTTTTGGTCATATTAAGTGGTCTGGGCGAACAGATTTGAACTGGCGTTTACCCCTTGGGACGTTCCGCCAGTTACACAGAAGGATTATTTTTATTAGGAATGAGTACTTAAAAAATTCAGTAAATGGTCTGGGCGACCAGATTTGAACTGGCGACCTCGCAGTCCCGAACCGCGCGCGCTACCAACTGCGCCACGCCCAGATATTTTTATCTTATCACGATTTTTCTATCCTGTTCTATATTTAATGGCCCATTCATTAAAATGTTAATAAGTATTGAATCCTCAAAGTGATAAAATAAATATAGAATGAAGCAAAAACCACATCTCAAAATCTCTCACTTCTTATCGCTTGCTGGCCTACTCCTCATCTATTTTCTACTCTGTTCTCAATTTATTCTCAAACAAGTTTCAAACACCGAAGCTGCCAACTACCTAGGCTTCTTTCAAGTCCCCACTAGCGGCCAAGCTTCAGTCAGACCTCATCACAACTTTTTTCCACAAAATATTTATTTTAGTTCACTAAGCTTTTGGACGCAGATTTTTGGCAATACCCTCACCTCGGTTCGTTCTTTTTCTGTATTTTGCGGTGCAGGTATTATTCTCGTCCTCTTTTTTATCCTAAGAAATAAACTGGATGCAAAAAACACATTCTCCATTATTTCAATTAGTGTCCTAAATCCCGTCTTCATTTATTTTGCCACCGAGTTTGATTCAGTTATGGCACTGCTTCTTGGTATGTCCATTATCTATTCGGCCATTTTGTTACTTTATCGACTGAAGCTTAAGGAGCTGATCAGTTTTAGGCATCGTCGACATTTAATTAACTGGCGCTCGATCATCCTGGAAAGCGCACCTCCATCCCGTGCAAAAACTTTTTTCACACTAATCTCGTCTATTTTTGCTATTATCATCATTACCAGTACGCTTCTTGTTGGTCTCAAACAAGACGTTTCCATTCGCAAGATCTTTACCGCAATATATCAATCCGATCGTAGTGAACAGGTTGAAGTCTCCCAACCTAGCCAAGCGAACCAATCTAACCAAGCTAACCAGTCTGAAAAATCTACACCAGCGGTTTATGTTACGCAAACCCCTTCAGCATCCATCTATGTCGAAAATCTGCTTGTCGCAAAAGAACTTAATCAAACTCCACTTACTCTCAGTTGGCAAGATGCTTTAGATAGATCTATAAGCACAAAAAATCTACCAGCAAAGTTCTGGATCATTAGTTTCAAGGATCAGCAAATAGACGACGTCCAGAAGTTTCTTTCAAGCCAAAATTCTTTCAAAACAGAATCAGCAAAGAAAGACCAAGCTTTATATCAAGAAATCGAATCGTTAAAAATTGATGATATTTCAGCAAAATATTTCAAAATTACGAAAGGGGTA
>CAJZIB010000062.1 GCA_916049555.1 uncultured Candidatus Saccharibacteria bacterium
TATTGTATGGCTACGATTTTATTGGGGAAGCCGACAGCTCCGTTGAATCACTTAGCTTTTTTATTAAAAACAATGATATAAGTTTGGCTGATTATAAATTTGAAGTTCTCCCAATTTATTCCGAAAAAAACAACGATGTGATCAACTATATATACTTCAATAAATATTTTAGAACTAATCAATACCATCCAGTATTCTCGGACGAAATATTTTTAATTAAAATCAAGAATAGCTTAGATTTGAATTAAACTCACATTTACTTTCTATTTTCAATTATAATATACCTATGAATATCTACATCTCTGGCATCTCTGGTACTGGTATGGGTCCGCTCGCTCTTATGGCAAAAAATGCTGGCTATCAGGTTTTTGGGTCCGATCAACATCACGGCGCAATTTCCCAGGAACTCGAACAGGCTCAAATTCCCTTCACTGTTGGCACACAAGACGGGCAGTATCTCCAAGAGATCCATGAAAAATATCATCTCGATTGGTTTGTTTATACTTCCGCTCTCCCCGAAGATCATCCCGAATTACAGCTCGCCAAATCTCTTGGGCTTAAAATTTCTAAACGTGACGAATTGACCGCTCATCTTGTAGAAACACTTGGCCTTAAGATGGTTGCCGTCGCAGGTACTCACGGAAAAACCACTACTACCGCCATGTTAATTTGGCTAGCCAAGAATCTTCAGCTTCCAGCCGCCTATATTGTGGGCTCCACTTTGAATTTTGCCCCATCTGGCTCCTACCAGCCTCATGACCGTTATTTCATTTATGAAGCTGACGAGTATGATCGCAATTTTCTCCACTATCACCCTTGGCTCTCTCTTATCACTTTTGTTTCTTTTGATCATCCCGATATTTATCCTACTGAGCATGATTATCGTGACGCCTTCCTCGCCTTTGAAAAGCAGAGTAAGTCTCTCATTTTTGCTAATCAATCCGCTGCCCCATCTGACCTTTCTCAGATCGCCGATAAAGATCCTCTTATCCTAAGTTCGCCAGATTCTAGGCTTACTCTTGCTGGCCAGGCTCGCCGTGAAGACGCTAATCTTGTCTTTGCCGCTGCCAAGCAAATCATCTGTGATCTTAATAATGCAACTGAAAATAACCATCAAAATATTTTTAATAATACATCCGAAAATCATCCTCAAAATATTTCTAATAATACATCCGACAATGATTTTCAAAATATTTCCGATGAACTTATTCTCGAAACTCTCAATCGATTTCCGGGCGTTGGCCGCCGTTTTGAGCGTCTAGCTAACGGGCTCTATACCGACTATGCGCACCACCCAGAAGAAATCAAGGCCACTATTGAAATCGCCAAAGAGGAAGCGAAAAATCTTAATAAAGCCGGTGTTGTTGTGGTTTATCAGCCACATCAGAACACGCGTCAACACGAAGTTTTTTATCTCTATCAGGATACTTTTCTCGGTGCCGATCGTCTTTTCTGGCTGCCAACTTATTTGACTCGTGAAAATCCAAGCCTCAAAATTTATACCCCAGCCGACTTTATTGTAACTCTCGAGAATCCTCGGATCGCCAAACCAGCCAATCTCGATAATAATCTCAAAACCGAGCTAAGAACTCTCCTCCAGGAAAACTATCTAGTTATCCTTATGTCCGCTGGCCCCGCTGACGCCTGGTTCCGCCATGACCTCCTCACTGACTAATTACTGCATCCGCAGTTAGTCTGCCAACCGTCTTCTCACTCTGCCAACCATCTTCTTACTCCTCCAACCGTCTTCTCACTCTGCCGCTTTCCACTTATGTTATAATTAAAACGTTTATGGGTGGCGTATTCGGGAAAAAAGAGCATCAGGAGGAGAAGCAGCGCCTCTCTCAGCTTTTTAAGCAAATCAAAACCTGGCAACTTTTTCTCGCCCTCATCCCACTCTTCTTTTTAACGGCCACTTTTTTACGTTTTGACCATCTCAAAATGAATGATCTAAAAACAAAAGTTTTACAGGCTGATCAGGGAAAAACTGCCGACGGCAAGGAAATTACTTCACAAGAGGAAATCGATCATAACCTCAAAACTACTCTCACTGAGCTCAAAAAATACACTGAATCCCATGTTGTTGTCAATTTTATTGAGAAAAATGGTCGCAATTCCCTTGTTTTTGGTACCGGCCCTTTTTATCTTGAAAACCAATATAATCGTAAGGCCACTGCTGCCCTCGCAGAAGCCGAAAATAAGTTAAAAAACACCGGTGATACTAATCCAAATGGCAATGTTTTTGCTAAAGCTATGGAAGTTTGTAAGCCAAAAGCCATCGCAAACGGCTGGGCCTGGAATAGCCCTGGCTATCTAAACTGTATGACCGGCATCATCAACAGTTATCCAACCACCGACCAAATTACCACCTCTCTTACCGCCAATATTCCCTCTACCTCCCTCTATCGCTACGACTTCTCCTCCCCGGTCTGGGCGCCCGACCTCGCCGGTTTTGCCCTCCTCATCTGCCTCGTTCTCATTATTATTATTCTCATTCGTCTCCTCATTTTTATCATCCTCCGCATCGCCATCCTCTTCATTAAATAAAAGTACAAACCCCACATAAAACTAGCTTCTGTATAGAGATGCAGATTGTATAGGTCTCTAAAAACATTATCTTCATAATTCAGCAAATCATAAGAACTTTCACCCCTATAAAATCTCTGTAAAACCTCTTGACAGAAATCCCACCCTACCATAAGATAAGACTATATCAATTAAAGGAGGAAAAATGGCCTACAGTCACACTAACAGCAAAGGCATCACCTATTATCTACATAAATCTGAGGTTACCCTCCGCGGTGGCAAGCCTCAGACTATTTATTTCTTCACCAAAACTGAGAACAATCCAAAGGGTACCCCAGTTGATCTCCCTGAAGAT
>CAJZIB010000063.1 GCA_916049555.1 uncultured Candidatus Saccharibacteria bacterium
AACATCTAGCGAGAATTAAAAGAAATCGTTACTATGCGCATAGTGAAGTTTTTGAGAATGCTGAATTTAAGGAGTATGATCTGCCAATGAATTTGGCAATTAAGAAGTATTTGCCACGTACGGCAACGATTATGGCGGCAGACTCAACAAAGAGATGGTTAGACTAATCTAATTTTCTTGTGATAAAATAGAAAGAGTTTAATGGAGAATAAAAAATAAAATGGGTCTTTTGATCAATCTAGCGTTGCTGCTTGTGGGCTTCGTTTTTCTAATTAAGGGTGCAGATATTTTTGTGGATGGTGCTAGTGATACGGCACGTAAATTTCGTGTACCAAAGATGCTGATTGGTTTAACTATTGTTTCTTTTGGTACGAGTGCGCCAGAACTTGCAGTGAGTATTCAGTCGATTCTCTCTGGTAAGGGTGATATTTTGCTAGGAAACGTGATTGGTAGTAATATTCTTAATATCTTGCTAATTTTGGGGCTTTCAGCACTGGTGGGGACGCTTCATGTTAATACGGCGACAGTAAAGAAGGAAATTCCAGTACTTATTTTGATAACTATAGCGTTTACAGTGGTACTTTCTGATAAGATTTTTGGATTGGGTGAAAATTTATTTACTAGACAAGATGGCATTATTTTACTCTTGTTTTTCTGTGTTTTTATCTATTATCTTTTTGGTATGGCGAATCGGAAGACTGGTGCTGAGAATGAGGTGACTGAGAAAAAATCTGTAAAAAAGGAGACTTCTAAGACGGAAAAAGTTGCTGAGGCTAAGACAGAAAAAGTTGCTGAGATTAAGACAGAAAAGGATGCTGAGGCTAAGAAAGAAGCAGATGAGGAGGGGGAAGTTAACTTAGTTAAGGCAGTTTTGATGGTGGTATTTGGCCTAGTTGGAATTGTATTTGGTAGTGATCTAGTAGTAAAAGGGGCGTCAGAGATTGCGGCGACCTTTGGTGTAAGCCAAAGAATTATTTCTCTTACCATTGTGGCGCTGGGCACTTCATTGCCAGAATTGGTAACTTCCGTGATCGCGACTCGCAAGGGTGAATATGATATAGCCATTGGAAATATCGTTGGATCGGATATCTTTAATATTGGTATTGTAGCGGGACTTCCAGTTGCTTTGTTAGGTGGGGTTGGTGGCAGCGCTTTCTCAGTTGTTGACATTGCTGCGTTAGTAATTTCACCAATTGTTCTTTACTTCTTTGCAAGGCGTGGACATCGAATTGGATTCAAGAAGGGAATCGCTTTCTTATTGTTGTTCGTGGTCTACTATGGCTACGTAATTATGGGAAGTTTTGCATAAATGAATGACTTTGTGATTGAACCGGAACTGGACACGAGAAATCTTGTGGATGAGTTTAAGGGGAAGTCTAATGAACAGGTAAAAGCTGAGCTAGGTGAGAGGCGAAATAGTCTTGAAATCGCAATTGAGAATGTTGAACATGATTTTAATGTGGGGACGATCGTGCGTTCAGCAAATAACTTTAATGCCGGGATTGTACACATAATTGGGCGTAAGAAATATAACAGGCGCGGTGCGATGTGTACAGATAAGTATCTAGAGATTAAATACTGGACTGATTTTGAGAGCTTTGTGGTTGACCAGAGGGCGCGTGGTCGCGAGATTGTAGCGATTGAAAATAATACAGAGCGTGCTAATCCGATCCATCAAAAGATTTTTTCAAAAAATACAACTCTGGTTTTTGGAAGTGAAGGGAACGGAATTAGTGCGGAACTAACAGCGGCGGCGGACGATGTGCGCTTTATTGAGTCATTCGGCTCAACAAGGTCGCTAAATGTTGGTGTGGCTGCAGGAGTGGCGATGTATGAATGGGTTAGGCAAGTAGTATTATCGCTTGAAGACAATTGATACTAAAAGTGATAAGAAAAGAGTATGAAGGTTGGCGGTAACGGCTAGGCCGAGACCAACGCCAATGAGTCCCCAAAATTTGACGCGATCATAAGACGAAACGCCGCTTAACATATTGTCAGAGATGATTTGATATTTGGAGATAATAAGGCCGCTGATGGCAGTGATTAATAAGCCAATTATCATCCAACCGAAACTAAAATTCCATTGCATGGATAAATTATAGCACAATAAAAATGTGACTGTAAAAAGTGTAGTGGTTCTTGATTTTTATAAATAGATAGAGTAAAATAATTGAAGACGGGGATATAGCTCAGCTGGTTAGAGCGCGTCACTGATAATGACGAGGTCTGTGGTTCAAGTCCACATATCCCCACCACCTGAAAATATGTTTGTTTGAGCCGCTAGAAGTAGCGGCTTTTTGTTGAATGGAATATAAAAACTATAATCCTGGAGGATGTGTTGTGAAGAAAAAGGAAAGTTTCGGGTGGACGAGAAAAAGAATATAAAGAGGGGTATAGATAAAGACAAGAAAAAAGACCTTTTGGGTCTTTTGTTGGTGGAGTATCTAGCGGGGGGACGCTAAATACCCCATGGCTGATTTTATCAGAAAAATGGTGGAGTAACAGGGATTCAAACCCTGGACCTCTGCCTTGCAAAGGCAGCGCTCTAATCAGCTGAGCTATTACCCCAGTGGAATTATATTAGCAAAGAATAAGTTTAATGTCAATAAAAAAGATAGAGTGACTAATAAATATTAATGAGGATGGAGGAGTGGGTATAGTGATAGATATAAATGACAGCATGGG
>CAJZIB010000064.1 GCA_916049555.1 uncultured Candidatus Saccharibacteria bacterium
CTGCTTTCGTCCGTAAAAATAAAATCTAAGCCTGTTATAAATTCTTCTTGTTTTTCATCGAACCCTGCATCTTCCCAGGCCAAACTATCACGAATTTCATCGAGTTTATCCGTTTTATGAATTTCATAACTCTTGATTGTTTTACCTACTACTTCATTAAAAATATCAGAAACTGTTATGTCGTCAGTCCCATAATCCACATCTTTTATTTTAAAATCAAATTTGTAGGGTAAAATTACGACATGCGATGCGGAACAAAACCAAACTCCAATTTTCTTATTTTCAGCAAAGGTTATAATCACATCTAGATCGAGAGTCGCATCAACATAAGATAATTCGTATTCCTTATTTTCCTCATTGTATACTTCATTTTTATTTGAACCGTACACATAACTAGGAGATTCGATCCTTGTTATTGTACAATCATTAAGATTATAAATCTTCAAAATTCCTTCTAATTGTTTTGGGGTATAGGCACTACCTAGAACTTTCATATTTATCAGAATTATAGCATTCTTATGCATTTATCGATAACAAACTTAGTTACAATTCCTCACAAAATCTATCTATAATACTGGCATATCTGGGTTAAACATTTCGCCTCCAAATTTTAACTTATTCTAATAATAGCAAAAAATAGCTCGCCAAAAAAGGCGAGCCAGAGAAGCATTGTTTGTACGATTAGTCCTGAGGAATGAATTTTTCACCGAGCCATCTGAGTGCGCCGATAATCAACCGCTCTTCATAATTATCATTTGCTGAGTCAATTACCGCGTACATATAGCCATGTTCGAAGTAGTCGAGCCCGCAATCCAATAGATACATGTTTCCATGGGTCTGTCCTTCAATAACACAACTTAGCCTGCTCCAGTTTTCGATAGTGAGAAACTTCTGGTATATTGTCGTTGAGCAGCATATCTTCACATTTAGTCTGAGCATCGAAACACCATCCAGAACAAACTTAAAGTACGAATGCGTAGCATTCCATTCATCGATAAATTCCTCCAGAGTCTGCATCATACTATTACCCCCCTTTTCTTTTATTTAAAATGTACTTTCAATAGAATCGTCCTATATTATAGCACAATTATCTGAAAAGTCAATACAAACCCACATTTACTAAAGACCCTTGTATCTGGTAATATTTTAGTAATTCCAGGTCTCGTCTCGTCGCAAAAGAGCCACTATAACTCCGGTTAGCATTTCTTGACCCACTTCATCAACTCCTTGATAGCAGTCTCTTGATAGATTGGCTCCTTTTTACTATTCCTATAACTATGGTCCGCATCTAAGATTACAATGATCTCAACCAGACTACCGACATTCTTTTTAACTTCAATTGGAAATGCAAAGCGATCATTTGTGCCTTGAATGACTAGTTTTAAGTTGTTCGAAATAGCTCTTTGTTTAATCTCACTCGGGATGTATCCAAGTATTAAAAGCTCTATTTGGCTATTTGGATATTGCTCGAGATAGAAACTTGCAATAATACCACCGAGTGATTTTGCGACAATTATAATTTTGCTAAACCCCTCAAGATAAGCAAAATCGACAGCTCGCTTGAGTGCATCTATCTCCTCTTTTAATTCTGGTCCGCTCGAAGCCTCTTCTTCTCTCTCGCAATACGGAAAGTTAAAACATAGTACACTGTTCTTAGTGGCTGCTATTGAATCAAATATAGATGATATAAAATCGGTCTCTACTCCAACTGGTCCGCTGCCATGTAGAACTATATAAACTATTTTGGTTCCCGTTTTTCTATAATATTTATATGTAAGCTCTTGCATATCTAAATTCACGGGTCTCTAATTCTTTCTTCTCTACATTCTGACTTATATTTTTATTATGCACCATTTTACTTAAAATGTCAGCTTAGTCGTATTAGCTCAGAACCTTAATGGGGGGGTTGACATATTTTATTTTTTTATTATAATAACATCAGAGTGATCTAAAATCACTCATAATTTTTGTTTTGTTATTTAAAACAAAAAGTTCCTTACCTACAGGTTTATTCATTGTAATTATGAAAAAGGGGGTGTATGAATTGGATTTTGTACATTATGATTTAGGCTATCTTGAAGAAGATACAACTGTTGTCGTTTATCTTGATGCTGCTGCAAATGTATGTGTTCTGGATTCTGTTAATTTCGGAAACTATGAAAGAGGCTATTCATTTGAATATCTAGGTGGATATGTTACTCGTAGCCCGTACTGTGCTGTTATTCCACGAGATGGATGCTGGAATGTCGCCATCGATTTGGGCGGATATGAAGGACGTATTGGCTCGAGCGTTGATGTCATACCACCAGAAAAAATCGAAGTTGGTCTTACTTTTATGGGGTATCCCGCTAAGAAATACCCGAATAAAAAGAAGCCTCACGAATTTACCGATTACTTATTCGGTGGCGCCAACAACATACCAGATGGACCTGGACACGGCCATGCGATCATTCAAAATTCAACTGGGAAAATTGTGATGTTGAGGCCGCCAAATCATAAACAACCCACCATCTGGGATAAAAGCATATGTCCATAATTCTTGAAAAACCGTTTTATTGAGGAGTATTTTATACTCCTCTTTTTTATGACTTAATTTCAAATATAGAATAAAAT
>CAJZIB010000065.1 GCA_916049555.1 uncultured Candidatus Saccharibacteria bacterium
GATTAGCAGTCTATATAATCTTTAGAAATCAAGAGGGCAAGATTCTATTTATTAGGAGACATAACACAGGTTGGAAAGACGGTGAATATACACTTCCAGCAGGACACGTCGATCCTGGCGAAACTGCAATCTCCGCCTGTATCCATGAAACATTCGAAGAAGTCTGTCTCAAAATTAAGCCAGAAGATCTAAAAATCGTCAATACTACCCAACATCAAAAACCTGACGCTAGTGAACCTAATTATATTAATCTGTACTTTGAATGCTTGGATTATGAAGGCAGCCCAAGAATTGGTGAACCTGAAAAATGCGATGATCTAATCTGGGTTAGTACAAACGAATTCCACACCATCCCCATTATCGACTCAGTACTCTCATCACTGAAGGCAGCTCTCAATAATATTCCTTATAGTAGTATTGGTTTTAAAAATAAATAAACATATTTCACTTAAACCAAATCTCAAATTTCATCCCACCTTTATATGCAGAAAATCGGTATCTTAATCCTAAACGAGTTAAGGTATTCTTCACAAAATAAAGCCCCATTCCGTTCCCGCCAACCTCACTATCTCGTCGATAAAATGGATCAAACAACACCGGTATCTCTTGTGCGCTGATCTCTTCTCCGGCATTCCAAATTGAAAATTTCCCTTTTTCACAAACGATCTTAATCACGCTTCCCTCATCGGCATATTTCACAGCATTGGAAACCAAATTCGAAATTACCTCTCGCATTGCCGACCGATTTGTCCGTATCTTCATTTTAGAAATCCGACTCTCAAACCCCAGGCCTCGCGTCTTCGCTATTAATTCATATTCAAAAATCACTTCTTCCACCAAACTAGCCATATCAACGTCCGCCATCTTCTCTTCACCTCCCCGGCTCACATTCAGAATTTGCTCAATCATTTTCGACATTTTCTCCACCACCAAAATTGCCGCCTCTAATTTTTCCGGATAATCCTCGACTTTCACCGTCCCAATCAACATATTTTCTAGCATAATATGCAAACTTGAAAGCGGTGTCTTTAATTCATGTGAAGCTCCACGAATTAAATCAACTTTTTCTTTTTCAAGTCTCGAAATCAACCCCTTCTCTTTTTCAAGTCGCCCAATCATCTGCCTTAGATTCGCATATAGTTTATTAATATCTTCAGCAAGTTCACCAATTTCATCGCTTCTAGAAATCTCACATTTCACCTCCTTCATTTCACGCATCTTCTCGGTCGTAACAGCAATTTTCTTAATCGGCTCAACAATCAATCGACTATAAAAATATGAAAAAATCAAGGCAACAACAATCGAGCACAAAAACGAGAACGGTAAAATTTTTAACGTCGCTTCCCTCGCTTCTTTCAAAGACTCTACATTGGAAAGCATCTGCACTAAAATCGTTTGCCCATCCGCATCAACAGTCGTCAAATCTGAAACCAAAATAGACCCCAGCTGTTCATTGTTTACCAACGGCACCAAATCACTCGGCAGAAGTTCATCAGTCACAATATCCGCACCAGAAAATCCTTGCAGATGTTGTACTTTTCCGTCAATTTTTAAATTCAAATTTACATTTTTCTGCAATGCAAATTCTCCACAAATTCTTCGAATCTCCTCCGCAGATTTCCCAGCAATCTGCTCCGATAATTCATTTAAATTTCTTTTAGCTTTTTCTTTTTTCTCATCCGCATAAGCCTGATTCATTAGTACATAAACTAGGCTATGCACTATTATAATTAATACCCCCAAAATTAAAGACATGCTTAAAAATGTCTTCGGAAAAATTCTTAAGTATATCTTCTTTAAGCCCTTCTTATTTTTCGACATAACAATACCCCACACCTTTCACTGTTTTTATACAGTCAATCTGAAGTTTCTTCCTCAAATTCTTGATATAAACATCAATTACCCTATCGTACGGCAATTCATCCTTCCATAATTCTTCCAAAATTTGCTCTCGCCTTAATGTCACTTTTGGGTTTTCTATTAGAAACTTCAAAAGCTCAACTTCCTTAGGCTTTAAGTCCACATCAACGCCGTTTAAATATCCTTTATACTCCAAGAAGTCTACCTGCACCCCTTCCCGCACCCACTTTGACACTTCTTCTTTTTGTGGATTCTCCAAAGCTCGTCTCAATAATGCCTCAATTCTTTTCTCAAGAATCAATAGCGAAAAAGGCTTACAAAGATAGTCATCTGCCAAATTATCAAAACTTGCAAGTTGCGTCCCCTCATCACTAAGCGCCGTCAGCATCAAAACTGGCACTTTACTTTTCTTTCTTATTTCCTTCAGAACCAAAATCCCATTCATTTTTGGCAACATCACATCCAAAATTACTAAATCAAATACACTCTGCCCGGACTCGCAAAACTTTTTCACTGCCTCTTCCCCATCCACGGCTTCCGTTACCAAATATCCTCTGGAAATCAAAAAATCACGCACCCCCTCACGAGCTAGTTTCTCATCCTCAACCAATAGTATTTTTTTAATATTCATTTACCTCTAGTATA